>JALSOY010000103.1 GCA_026986235.1 Caldifarciminota bacterium | reverse complement strand
CACGGCAGTTATGATGGCAGAGGGTGTGAGAAAACTCCTGAAAACCGATGTGGGACTTGCCACAACCGGTATCGCAGGTCCCACAGGTGGTACTCCGGAAAAACCCGTGGGCCTCGTTTACATGGCCGTCTCTTTCAGAGGTGATGTCACGGTGAAAAAAAAGGTCTTTAAAGGAGATAGACTCTTTGTGAAAAAACAGGCTGCATACACTATCCTCGATCTTGCAAGGAGAAAAATCCTGGAGTGTACGAAATGAAAGTCGTTGATGTAGCCGCCGGTAGAATGCCAGCAGATCTTGTTTTAAAAAATGCAAGGCTCATAAATGTGAGAACCGGGGATGTGGAAGAGACATCCGTTGCCGTTGCAGGTGATAGAATTGCCGGAATAGGGGAGTATTCGGGGATTGAGGAACTTGATCTCGGTGGACTTTTCCTTTCCCCCGGTTTTATTGAAGGTCACATCCACATAGAAAGCTCCATGATGACTCCAGTATTTTTCGCAAAAACCGTAGTATATCGTGGCACGACCACCGTGATCGCTGATCCACACGAGATAGCCAATGTCCTCGGTATCCAGGGGATTGAATTCATGGTCAGGGATTCTGAAAACCTACCTGTGGACATATTTTACACAGCACCTTCATGTGTACCTGCAACCGACCTCGAGACGGCAGGAGCAAAGATTACACCTGAAGAACTGAAAAAACTCAAATCTTTTAGTAGAATTGTGGGACTTGGAGAAATGATGAACTTTCCCGGTATTGTCCATAATATTCCAGAAGTAATCTCAAAACTCGGGATCTTCGAAATTCAGGATGGACACGCCCCACTTCTCAAAGAAAAAGATCTTAACGCTTACATTTCCGCAGGTATATATTCAGACCACGAATGCACGGAAGCCCGGGAGGCCATTGAAAAAGTGAAAAAGGGGATGCATGTGATGATCAGGGAGGGTACTGCTGCACGAAATCTCGTATCCCTTGTTGAAGTGGTTAATAGCAGAAACTGGCCGTTTTTTTCCTTCGTCTCAGATGACAGACATCCTTCCACATTTGTAGAAGAAGGGCATCTTGACGGCATTATAAAAAAGGCACTTGACCATGGCATGGATCTGGTCACAGCTATCAGACTGGTTACCATCAATACTGCAGGTTATTTCAGATTGCACGATAGGGGAGAGATTGTGCCGGGAAAACTTGCGGACATGGTCGCATTTGACGAGAACCTTAATATTGAATTCGTGGTTAAAAAAGGGAGGATTGTGGTAAAAAACGGGGCTTTGAACTTCACCTTTCCCGAAGTTTCAGAAAGAAGGATAGGGAACTTTAACATCAAAGTTGATCAGAGTAAGGTAAAAATCCCATCAAGATCCGGCAGGATCCGTGTCATCCGGATAATTGAGGGGAATCTTCTTACCGAACAGGATTTTTGTGAGCCACGGATAAAGGGAGGCTATGTGGTTTCTGATCCCCAACGAGACATTATCAAGCTGACAGTCTGGGAAAGACACAGGGGCACGGGGAATGTAGGAGTGGGCTTCGTGAGGGGATTCGGGATAAAGAGGGGCGCAATAGGTTCGACAGTTGCGCACGATAGTCACAATGTAATTGTTGCAGGTGTGGATGATGAGGACATCCTTTATGCGGTGGATGTGCTTAAGGACATGGGGGGTGGACTTGTCGTGGTAGAAAAGGGAAAGGTTCTTGCCTCTCTTGCCCTTCCCGTTGCAGGCCTGATGGCTGATCGGGAGGCTGAAGAACTTGCTTCTCTGGAAGGAAGTTTGAATCAGGCCTACCGGGAACTCGGAGGGAGATTGAAAAATCCTTTCATGCAACTCAGTTTTCTCGCTCTCCCGGTGATACCCAGGTTGAAACTGACGGACATCGGTCTCATCGAGGATTTCAGAGTGGTTGATGTGTTTACTTAAGTTCGCGAATTGAGGAGGCCTGAGAGGATTATGAGCGAGAGGCTCAGCCCGTAAACCGGGCTGAGCCTCTCGCTCATAAATAACACGAGATACATTGTCGATAAAACCGGCGTTATAAAGACAAATGGTGCAACATAAGAAGCGTCAGCCCTCCTGAGAGCAAGGATCCAGAACAGGTAAGAATAACCATTTACAAACAGCCCGTTTACCACAACGGGTATCCAGGCACCTCCTGCCGGAACCGCAGGGTGAGAGAGAGCCATCATGGAAATGAATGAAAACACTGCCGCACTCCCGAAATAGACGAAGATCAAAACAAAGGGATCGTAATTCACATCTTTGCTTAAAATGGAAAACATTGCAAAGACAAAGGCGGCAAAAATGACCACCAGATCAATCTTCACTATGTGTAAACCGCTTAACCTGCCACCTGTAATGACCAGTATTACTGCAACAAAACCGAGAAAACCTGATAAGATTCTGCGGAAACTTAATCTCTCCTTCAGGATAATGGCGGAAAACAACATTGTAAAAAGAGGCCAGCTGTATTGAAGAATGAGAACCTCAATACCATGAGTCTTTGCATAGGCATAGTAGAGGAGAATGTAGTAGAAGTATGTCCCAAGAAATCCGAGAAAGATCATGTAACCGTAGTCGAAGATACTATAATTTTTGAGAGTTTTTCTCCTCGTATACAGTGGAACTGACAGACCTGCAGTGGATATAAGGCTTGACCAGAAGAGGAACTGGTGGTTGTCGAGAGTCACCTGCCCCAACTTTGATACAACAGGTATAAGGGCCCAGAGAGATACACAGATAAGTACAAGGAAAAATGCAGACATGTAAAAATTATACAGGAAAAAAAATCCCCAGGGAGCGGGGACGGACTCCCTGGGGCAGGAGGGGGTGGTTGGATGGGGATTTCTTTCTTATTTAAAGATCGTCATCGTTAAGCCTCTAATATTATACCCCCCTGTCAAGATAAAATCAACCCCCTGATGCGAGGATGTTCGAAAAATCCCCCTTCTTCAGAAGGGGGAACTAAAGGGGGATGTTTTCCGATTGAATTTCAATCCCCCTGTCTCCCCCTTCACCAAGGGGGATTGTTCGAGGAGAAAAACCCCTTCACCAGGTGAGATTTTACGAGACGAAAATCCCTCCTCGCAAGAAGGGGGGATGCTCACCGACAAATTTCCTTTATTCAGCTGGAGAGAGGAGTTCATGACTGTACCACTGTAATAAAAAAGGGGCGGCTCCCTTCGGGAGCCGCCCCCATACCCTGATTAAAATCCACTATTCCTCTACCTTCTCCGTGTTCTTCTTTATCCACTCCTCCAGAATCTCCCTTGCCCGGAAATCAGGTATCTGTTTCGGAGGAGACTTGAAGAAGTAGGCAGATGGCTCAATTATTGCGCCCTTGAGCCCTCTGTCCTTCGCAATCTTCGCCGCCCTTATGGCATCTATCATCACGCCCGCCGAGTTGGGAGAGTCCCAGACCTCGAGTTTCAGTTCTATGTTGAGAGGCACATCGCCAAATGTCCTGCCTTCAAGTCTCATGTAGGCCCATTTTCTGTCCTTGAGCCACGCCACATAGTCAGAAGGGCCAATGTAAACATTCTCCTCACCTATGTCGTACGGCAGGAGAGAGGTTACCGCCTGGGTCTTTGAAATTTTCTTCGAGTGCAGCCTCTCCCTCTCCAGCATGTTGAGAAAGTCCGTGTTTCCACCGACATTCAGCTGGGAAGTTCTCTCGAGCTTAACCCCTCTGTCCAGGAAGAGTTGAACGAGTGTCCTGTGAAGAATCGTGGCTCCTACCTGTGACTTAATGTCGTCTCCAAGGACCGGGAGCCCCGCATCTTCAAATCTCTTGGACCAGTATTCAGAGCTTGCTATAAAGACAGGGATTCCATTGACAAAGGCAGCTCCGGCCTGGATCGTCTGCTCCACATACCACTTCGTAGCTTCCTCTGAACCTACAGGAAGGAAGTTAATCACCACATCAGCACCTTCCTCCCTCAAAATCTTTGCCACATCGTCTGTGGGGCCGGGAGCCTTCTCGATGATACCTTCAAGATACTTTCCAATCCCATCGTGTGTCATTCCACGATAGACTTTAACCCCGAGCTTGGGAACATCCGTAAACTTGTATGTGTTGTTGGGATGCGCAAAGATCGCCTCGGCAAGGTCCTTACCCACCTTCGTCCTGTTTATGTCAAAGGCGCAGCAGAACTTGATGTCATTGATGTGGTAACCACCAAAGACGACATGCATGATTCCCGGAATAAAATCGTCCGGTGCCGCATTTCTGTAATAATAAACTCCCTGCACAAGACTTGATGCGCAATTACCAACTCCAATAATCGCAACTCTGATTTCTCCCATTTCTTACCTCCTTATTTTTCAGATAGAATTTTTCTCAAAACCAACCATCTCTGGATGACCGTTAGAAATGTTAACATCATGAAGACGGCCATCAAAGGGATAAATGCCCTTTCCCCAAAAAGGGACGCAAGGAATAAATATATCATCCTTCCGGACCGATCCATCAAGCCCGATTTGGCAGAATATCCAAGTCCTTCTCCCCTGGCACGCATGTAGCTTACCAGAATCGAAAATATAAGGGAGAGGTAGATGATCACAAAAGAGATACTATCAAACCGGAAGTGGTACAGAAGCCCTCCGAAGATGAAGAATTCCGATGCCCTGTCGATGCTGGAATCGAGTAGAGCCCCCTTCTTCGAGCTTTTCCCCGTTGCCCTCGCAACTTCTCCGTCTATGGCGTCAAAAAGACCGGAGAGAAGTATGAATATACCCCCTAAAAGTAAGTTGCCCCTGGCATAAAAATAACCTATTAAGATGGTTACAAGAAATCCGGTTACACTCAGCACATCCGCCGAGACACCGAGTCTGATCATCAAGACCACAAAGGGTCTGAGGGATGCCTTTCCCTTCTTTTTTAAAACCTCAAGACTCATCCTTTCCCCTCAGAACTATTACAAATTCACCCTTTTTCGTAATCCCTTCATTGATAATGGTGCTCAATTTCCCGTATTTTACCTCTTCAAACACCTTGGTCAATTCCCTGCATACAGCAATCTCTCTATCACCTATTACTTCTAAAATCTCCTGGAGGGTCCTCTCTATCCTGTGAACCGACTCATAAATTATAATCGTTCTATCCTCGTTTTTCAAAAACTCAAGCCTTTTCAATCTCTTTCCTTTTCTGCGGGGTAGAAAACCCTCAAAGACAAATCTATCAGTTGGAAGGCCCGACACGGAAAGTGCGGCTATTATCGCTGAAGGACCAGGGACGGATAAAACCTCAAAGCCTTTTATCCGGGCTTCTCTAACCAGTCTGTAGCCGGGATCCGAAATCCCCGGTGTACCGGCATCCGATACCAGGGCTATTTCCTTACCCTCCTTGAGGTAACTCAAAACCAGAGGTATCCTCTCCCTCTCGTTGTGCTCGTTGTAAGAAAGAAGTTCGTTACTTATTCCATAGTGACTTAAAAGCTGTCTCGTCCTGCGGGTATCCTCACACAGAATGAGATCCACTTCCCTCAACACATCAAGTGCCCTGATTGTAATATCCTTGATATTTCCAATGGGAGTCGCAACGACATAAAGTCTGCCGGACATTTCCCAATTTTTAGGCATTCATTATTTACTGTCAATTTACAGAGAGAGGTTGTTCGAAAAATCCCCCTCCTTCAGAAGGGGGAACTAAAGGGGGATGTGCAAACCGCTTAAAATTTCAATCCCCCTAAATCCCCCTTCTCCAAGGGGGATTTTTGAGAATTCCTCTCCCTCAGCAAGGTGACTCAAGGGGGATGATAACCGAAAAACCATCTCTATCTGCAAATTAAGTTGAAAAAGAGAGATACTTTTCGAACACCCTCATTTACAGGGGGAAGACAAAAGGGGATCCATACGGCTAAAAATACAATCCCCCTGTTTCCCCTTTCACCAAGGGGGATTTTAGGAGGAGGGATCCTCTTCACCAGGGGGGATTTACGAGAGGATGATCCCCCTTCTCCAGGGACGAATTTTGGAAACGACAACCCCATTCTCAAGAAGGGGGACTAAGGGGGGATGCCTACTTCTTAAAAACACCTTTAAATGAGGAAGAAGAATATTTTTCGAGCACTCTCTACAGTCCGTTTGAGATTTACCGGAATCCGTCTTATAATGAAACCTCACCATGGGTGTATTACTCGCAATCTTGCTGATATCGGGTGGAAACATTTTATACGATCTGAAACTCGCTCGGGTGAAGTATAGAGGAGGAGGCGATTGGTACAACGATCCCGATGTCCTTCCCAATCTTGCAAAATACATAAATAAACACACAAACCTGAAGGTAGATCCAAAAGAGTATGTGGTTACCTTTGATAATCCGGACCTTTTCAGGTTCCCTATCCTCTACCTCACAGGCCACGGTAATATCAGGCTCTCAGAAGAAGAGGTAAAAAACCTGAGGAATTATCTGGAAAACGGTGGATTTCTTTATATCGATGATGATTACGGACTCGATAAGTATATAAGGCGCGAATTAAAGAAGGTTTTCCCGGAAAAGAAACTCGTGGAGATCCCCTTTGATCATCCCATATACCATGCATTCTTTGATTTTAAAAAAGGGCTTCCCAAGATTCACGAGCACTACAAGGGGCCACCTCACGGATTTGGCATCTTCGTTAAGGGGAGACTTGCGGTCTTTTACACATTTAACACGAACATATCTGATGGATGGACACCAAGGCACGGGGATCCACCGGTTAAGAGGGAAGAGGCTTTCAGGATGGGGACGAATATTGTGCTTTACTCTGTGGTATATTAAAATTACGAAAAATAACGGAGGTTGAAGATTATGGCCGGACATTCCAAGTGGGCTCAAATTAAACACAAGAAGGCAAGGGTGGATGCCCAGAGGGGCAAGCTGTTCACCAAACTGATCAGGGAAATCATGGTTGCAGCGAGGATGGGAGGCGGCGATCCGGACCACAATCCCCGTCTCAGACTCGCCATAGACAGGGCAAAGAGTTACAACATGCCGATGGAAAACATTGAAAGGGCGATAAAAAAGGGGACGGGCGAGCTTGAAGGAGTCAAGTACGAAAATGCCATATTCGAGGGATATGGACCCGGTGGCGTAGCCATTCTCGTTGTAACTTTAACAGATAACAAAAATAGAACTACAGGGGAAATCAGGCATCTTTTCAGTAAATATGGAGGTAACCTCGGTAGTCCTGGAAGCGTTTCATGGCAGTTCAAAGAAAGGGGGTTCATCGTCATCGACAGGTCAGCGGCAGACGAGGACACGGTACTGGAGGTCGCCCTCGAAGCCGGTGCAGAAGATGTCGTAACAGGTGAGGATTCCTACGAAGTTTATACCGATCCCAGAGAGTTCGAAAATGTAAAAAAGGCCTTTGAGGAGAAAGGCATTCCCCTTACCCAGGCGGAAATCACCATGTTCCCCCAGTCAACTGTTAAATTGGGAGAAAAAGAGGCTGAAAGAGTTATAAAGTTAATAAATGCACTTGAAGAACACGACGATGTTCAGCATGTGTACGCCAACTTTGACATCCCCGATGAGATCCTGCAGAAAGTAGCATAATGAAAATAATGGGGGTTGACCCATCCCTGAACAACACGGGTTACGCCGTCATTGACGAAAATTATTCTTTGCTCGATTACGGCGTGATAAAAACTAAAGATGCTGAACTTGAAGACAAACTGGTTGAAATACACGAGAAATTACTGGAAAAACTGAAGGAGTGGGAGCCGGATTACTTCGTTATGGAAGATACATTTTACCACAGAAATCCCGATACGGCGATCAAACTTGGAGCTGTTAAAGGAGTCTGCCTCCTTACTGCCCGTATGAATGGGGTGGAAATTCTCACATTGCCACCAACGAGAGTGAAACTTTCGATAACAGGGGATGGCAGGGCAAACAAGGAAAAAGTTGCATTCATGGTTAACAAAATATTAAAATTAGATGTCCGTTTTCCATCGCATGTGAGTGACGCAATTGCCTGTGCGGTAGCTGCCGTTCATAAACTTCGAAAAGATGCTTTATTCAATAAAGGGTAAGTTAATAGCCAAAAAGCCATTTGCCTGTGTAATAAGGCTCACGATGCAGGACGGCAGTTATCTGGACCTGGAACTGACGATTCCTCTTTCCACTTATGAAAAACTCAGGGGAGAGGGTGAGGAAGAAAAACTCTTTGTTTTCCCTGCCATGGTCAAAGGGGACCTCGTCTTCTACGGATTTAAAAGCGAGGAAGACAGGCTACTTTTCAGCAGACTGATAAAACTTATAGGTATAGGCCCCTCCCTTGCCCTGAGACTTTTATCCGGGATGAATGCGGAAGAACTGCTGGCCGCCATTTCCGGAGAGGATATCAGGGCACTGGCCAGTATAAAGGGTGTCGGGAAGAAGAGGGCAGAACGACTCATTTTTGAATTGAAAGGGAAACTGCCGGAATTCGAAACAGAAGAGAGAAAAGAACGGGAAAATGTTGAAAAACAGGCGGTGGACGCCCTGGTCGCACTGGGCTTGAAACCAAAGGAAGCTGAAGCCGCCGTTAAAAAGGTGATTTCAGCCACTTCCAATCTACCGGTTGAGGAAGTGATAAAACAGGCATTATCCCAGATAAAATGAGGATAACCGATCCAAACTATATCGATAGGAACGAGCTGGAGTTTGACATCACATTAAGGCCCCGTAGATTTGACGAATTTGTAGGCCAGAAGAAGATCGTTGAAAACCTGAGGGTATTTGTTCAGGCGGCCCTAAAGAGGGGGGAGGCACTGGATCATGTGCTCTTTTACGGCCCTCCAGGCCTCGGCAAAACCACACTGGCTTACATCCTGTCCCATGAACTGGGAGTTAGCATAAAGACGACATCCGGCCCGATAATAGAAAGACCTGCAGATCTTGCAGGTATTATAACAAACCTCAACGAAGGAGACATCCTGTTCATCGACGAGATCCACAGGTTACCGAGGACAGTTGAAGAGTACCTCTACTCCGCCATGGAGGACTTCAGAATCGACATAGTTATCGACAAAGGTCCGTCAGCCCAGTCCATAAAGTTATCATTACCTCCCTTTACCCTCGTGGGTGCCACAACGAGAGCCGGAATGATAACATCGCCCCTCTTTGCCCGCTTTGGCATTTCCATGAGGCTGGATTACTACGATTTTGAAGAAATCAGGAGCATAGTACTGCGTTCTGCAAAGATTCTGGGAGTGGAGGTGACACCAGAAGGGGCAAGTGAAATCGCCAAAAGGTCAAGGGGAACACCAAGGATTGCCAACAGGCTTTTAAGAAGAGTTAGAGATTTTGCAGAGGTGAAGGGGAACGGCATAATAGATTTAAAGATTGCAAAATATGCCCTGGATATGCTCGAGGTGGATGAAGAAGGTCTGGATGATATGGATAAGAGGATCCTCAAATCTATTATAGAAAAATTCAACGGGGGCCCTGTGGGGATAAAAACCCTGTCCATATCTGTGGGGGAGGATATAGAAACCATCGAGGAGGTATATGAGCCATACCTGATCCGGAAAGGATTCATCAAGAGGACTCCGAGAGGTAGAGTGGCGACTGCGAAGGCTTATGAGCACATGAAACTTTATGGTAATGTGAAAACGCTTTTTTAAATTGAAAGGAGGTTCTTATGCACTATAAAAAGATTTCTGTGGACGATCTATACCGTTTCAAATTCGTGTCCGACCCCCAGATCTCACCAGATGGGAAAAAAATCATCTTTGTGGTGGCCTCTCCTCACAGATTTGAGGGCGGGAAAGAGGGTTATGTTTCCAACCTCTGGATGGCCGACCTTACCACCAACGAGGTCTATCAGTTCACCTACGGTAAGGGGGTTGACTTCAACCCTCGATGGTCAAGAGACGGAAAATACATACTTTTCCTGTCAAACAGGGACGACCTAAAACGGGGTCCTCAGGTATATGTAATCCCTTCTCACGGTGGTGAAGCCAGAAGACTGACCAATTTCAAATACGGCGTTAAAAATCCAGACTGGTCTCCAAGAAGCAACAAGATCCTATTTATAGCTGCACCTGAAGGGGACGAAAGAAAGAGAGAGTACGATGTCAGGGTTATCAACAGACTGTTCTACAAACTCGACGGACAGGGAATCTTTCCTCCGTCCCGGTACCACCTTTTCTATGTAACTCTAAAAAGTGGTAGGGAGAAACAGGTAACAAGCGGAAACTTCGATGTGGAAGCAGCTGCATGGTCTCCTGACGGCAAACACATCGCATTCGTAACCAACATGGAGAGGGATCAGGATTACACCTTTGAGCGTAGCATTTATATGGTAACCTGGAAAGGTGGTAAACCGCAAAAAGTGGCAAATTCACGAGGGTACATAACATCCCTCTCATGGTCTCCTGACGGGAAAAAACTCGCCTTTGTGTCTTCGACCATGAAAAAAGGATTTGCCACCAACTGGGGAATCTGGATTTACGATGTCATAGAGGGCAAAAAGCTTCATCTAACTGATGGAATTGACATCTCTGTCGGTAACGCCATCAACAGTGATGTCAGGTTCGCAGAAAATGCTCCCACACTCTACTGGTCAGCTGATTCACAGAAGATCTTTTTTCTGACAACCGAGGGCGCCAACACCTATGTAATGGAAATTGACACTGATACAAAAGAGCTGAGGAAGGTGATCTTTGGAGACAGAGTTATAGATAACTTTTCTGTTGACCACTCTGGAAAGGTATTTGCCTTCACGGCAATGGATCCCATCATGCCAAAGGAAGTTTATGTGACAACAGAGGGGGAAGAGAGAAAGATAACAGACCTCAACGCCGATTTTATCGCAGAACTCCTCCTATCATATCCCGAAAGGTTCACCTTCAGAGCCTCCGACGGTAAAGAGATCGAGGGCTGGATTATGAAACCACCGGATTTTGACGCCTCAAAGAAATACCCGGTAATTGTTGAGATCCATGGAGGCCCGAGAACAGCGTATGGAAACGCATTCATGCACGAATTTCAGGTTCTTGCTGCAAAAGGCTTCATAGTTGCATTTATCAATCCACGAGGTAGCGCAGGATACGGCGAAGAGTTCGCCTACGAAATAGTCAAAAATTATGGAGACCGTGATTACAACGACATCATGGAAATGGTGGATTACCTTTCAAAACTTCCATATGTTGATCCTGAAAGGATAGGCGTAACCGGCGGATCCTATGGAGGTTATATGACCAACTGGATCGTTACCCACACCGACAGGTTCAGGGCTGCCGTAACACAGAGGTCCATCTCCAACTTTATCTCCTTCTTCGGTACATCCGATGTGGGTTTTATGTTCACCCCCGAAGAAATTGGAGGTACCCCATGGAGGAGACACAGGAAATATATGGAGAAATCTCCACTCTTCTATGTTCACAATGTCAAAACTCCGCTTTTGATCATTCATTCAGAAAATGACCTCAGATGCCCCATTGGCCAGGCCGAGGAATTTTATACAGCCCTGAAATACCTGAAAAAAGAGGTCGAGTTTGTAAGGTATCCCGGTGAAACTCATGATCTCTCAAGGAGTGGAAGACCCGATCACAGGGTTGATAGGTTGAAAAGGATCGCAGATTGGTTTGAAAAATACCTAAAATAGGAGGAAGTATGAGGTTCCCAACAGAACGGGAAGGACTCGGGTGGATGACCATCCCCGAGATGACAAGAAGAAGTGCTACGGTTTTTAAAAACGAAGTTGCACTTCAAATGAGGAGGGGCAAAGGATGGGTAAAGTTCACCTACGACGAAATGTTCGACAGGGTCAAGAGGACGGCTGCCTTTATTAAGGAAAGAGGCGTAAAAAAGGGTGATAAGGTGTCAGTTTTAGGAGAAAACAGACCTGAGTGGGCGATTTCCTATCTTGCAGCAGCCTGGTCAGGTGCCACTATCGTCCCCATTGACGCCAGACTGAGCGTATCGGAAATGAGACACATTATGGACGACGCCGGAGTAAAGCTCCTCATTGCGTCCAGAAACTTCAAGGACGACATCCTCGAGATCAGGGACGATATTCCATCACTTGAAACTGTGGTGTGCATGGACGAAGACGATACCTGCGATAGCCTGCCTGAAATCTGGGAAAAATACGAGCCCCTTGACAGAATGCCAGATGTAACCCTCGATGACCTCGCAGTAATCCTTTACACATCAGGCACCACCGGGACATCCAAAGGCGTTATGCTCACTCACAAGAATATCATGTCTAATGTTGACAGCATTTACCAGCTTATCTATTACGGACCTGGAGACACATTTTTCTCTATACTCCCGCTCCATCATGTTTTTGAGGCCACCGCTGGATTCCTTGCTCCCCTGTATGGCGGCGCAAGGATCGTTTACGCAAGGAGTCTCAAGCCCAACGAAATGAGAGAGGACATGTACGCCACAAAACCCACCGTTTTCCTCGTGGTACCCCTTCTGCTCGAAAAAATCGTTAATGCAATTCACAGGGAACTGAGGAAGGCCCCAAAGATCAAAAAGGGTCTTTTTAAAGGACTTAAAGGTATTTCCAGAATCACCGGGAAAAAGGGGAGGGAGATTCTATTCAGGTCCATCAGAGAAAAAACCGGTATGGGGAATGCAAGGTACATCATATCGGGCGGTGCTGCCCTGCCTGAATGGGTTTCAAAGGAAATGGAAGAACTGGGTTTCCCTATACTTCAGGGATACGGTCTCTCAGAAACAGCACCTGTCTTAACGGTCAATCCCCCGTGCTGTCCCCGTAACAAATCCGTGGGATTACCGATACCCCATGTGGAAATCAGGATACTCGACCCCAACGAAGAGGGCGTTGGAGAGATTGCTGCAAAAGGGCCGAATGTTATGCCCGGATACTACAAAAAACCTGAAGAAACGAAAAAGGTGTTTACTCCTGACGGATGGTTCAAAACCGGAGACCTCGGATACCTTGATAAGGATGGATACCTGTATATCACAGGACGGGCAAAGTCCGTCATCGTTACTAAAGGCGGGAAAAACATCTACCCGGAAGAGGTTGAAGGTGTACTTTCCCAGTCACCCTACATTGAGGAAATTCTCGTACTCCAGGGTATCAATCCAAAAACAGGGACAGAGGAAATACAGGCCATCGTCTTCCCCAACTATGACAATGTTGACAAGTACTTTAAAGACAGGGGAGTCGAAAGTCCCACGGAGGATGATGTTTACAACCTTATAAAACAGGAGATTGACGAGTACTCCAGGCAGCTCGCCGACTACAAGAGACCGAAGAGGTTTACCCTGAGGGAAGAACCTTTCCCCAAAACGACCACGAATAAGATTAAAAGGTACCTCTTCGAGAAAAAGGCGATGGAGCTTTAAAGAAGCCTGTATCGGGTAAGTTCGGAAAGACACTTTCTTAACTCAATTTGCGAGGAGAGGGGTTCACCAAAATCCCCCTTGGAGAAGGGGGATCATGGTTTCTAAAATCCCCCTCTGTCAAAAGGGGGACACAGGTGGATTTCCAAAGTCCCTGCAGAAGGGGGCTTCCTTCTCAAAATCCCTCTTGGTGGAAGGGGAATCATCGTCTC
>JALSOY010000102.1 GCA_026986235.1 Caldifarciminota bacterium | reverse complement strand
CAGTCTCACCCAAAAAGTCGAAGAACTCGCTGAAGCTCAGAAAAAAACTGAACAACGGCTTGAGAAGTTAATTGGAGAGCATCAAAAAACGAGGCAGCATCTTGGTGGCCTTTCCAACGCATTCGGGTATGTGCTGGAAGACAGAGCTATCAAAGGTTTGCCGGCGATTTTAAAAGAGAGATTTAACATGGAAATTGTCGAACCGTTAAGGAGGGATGTACTTGAAACACCTGACGGCAAAGAGATAGAGCTTAATATTTTCGGCAAAGCAGAGGTGGACGGGAAAAGGGTGACAATCATTGGAGAATGTAAGTCCCAGATGAGAAAGCGGGATGTTGACAAGTTTTTAAATTATGTAAAAATGCTGGACAGATATATTACGGGTGAAAAGTTTCTGGTATTGGTTGCCTATCAGGCACCGTTGAAAATAAGAAAGTACATAAAAGATAAGGGTATACACCTCGTATTCTCTTATGAATTACCCCTGGCGTAAAAGGACTCAGGGACAAAGGTGGTGTCTGTCCCTCGGAAAGAGCGAAGCCATCCTAATGTTGGGCAGATTCAAAATTTTCGATACGAGTCTTTCCGCTCCGATAGCAAATCCACCGTGGGGAGGCATTCCAAATTTGAAGGCGTCAAGATAATAAGAAAAATCATCGGGGTTGAGTCCCCTTTCCTCAATCTTTTCAACGAGCATCCTGTAATCGTGTATTCTCTGTCCCCCTGTGGTGATTTCAAGTCCACGAAATATGAGATCAAAACTCAAAGAGAGTTCCGAATTTGAGGGATCCGGATAAGTGTACATTGGCCGTTTGCTCAAGGGGTAATGAGTGACAAAGACAAGCTCGGATCCCCATCTTTTGCGTACATAATCGGTTATAAGTCTTTCACCTTCGGTATCGAGATCGAGGCCAATTATTGGTTTTCCAAATTCTCTTTTCAAAATCCCAGTAACTTCTTTTATGGTAAGACGGGGAATCTCCTCAATGTCTGGTACCTGAGCATTAAAGAGTTTCAGCTCTTCCTCGTTCTCTTCCCTTACTTTCTTAAAAATATGCTTCAAAAGCCCGGTCTCCAGCTCAAGGAGATCTTCGAGACCGGAGATAAACCCTATCTCCACATCAAGGCTAAGATACTCGTTCAAGTGTCTCGGCGTATCGTGTTTTTCGGCTCGATAAACATATCCCACCTCGAAAACCCTCTCAAACACTCCGACCATAATCTGTTTATAAAACTGAGGAGACTGTGCAAGAAAAGCCTTTTTACCGAAGTAATCGATTTTGAACAGCTCTGCGCCACCTTCTGTGGCCGATGCGACAATCTTTGAAGTGTGAATTTCAGTAAACTTCAGATTTTTCAGGTATTCTCTAAAGGCATCCACCACAGTGTTTAACACCTTAAAAATCGCCCTCTGCCGTGGATTTCTCAGTGTCAGAACTCTGTATTTTAAAAGGGTTTCCAGCTTTAGTCGGCTCACGCTTCTGTCAGAGTAAATCTGTACTGGCAGGTGGCTCTCATAATAAACCTCACCAAGAAGCTTCACACCTTTCAGCCGGATCTCAATACCTCCAGGAGCCCGCTTCTCCTCGATCACCTCACCGTTTATCTCGACAACATTTTCATGTCTGAAATCGGAAAGCAGTTTCTTCTCATCCACCACCTGAACAACTCCACTCCTGTCCCTTACAAGGGCAAAATTTATACCTCCAAGGATCCTGAGTCTGTGAATCCAGCCTCTCACAACAACCTCTTTACCGACATAGTTCCATAGGTCTTCAATCCAGACCCTTGCAGGCATCCTTCAGCTTCTCCTCAAAAATTTTCTTTAACTCAACAGGATCTGCCTTTCCCCTGGTTATTTTCATTGCCTGACCGATAAAAAATGAGATAATCTTTTTTCTGCCATTACAGTAATCTTTCACCTGATCTGCGTGAGACCTCAAAATCTCTTCTATAAGTGGGGAAAGATCCCCTCTGGACTGTAAAAGACCCTCATTCTCAATAAGCTGTATCGGATCTTCCCCTATCTCAAGGGCTCTTTTCAAAACAGACTTGGCAGCCGGACGGGAGATTTTCCCCTCAAAAAGAAGTTTTAAAAGAGACGAAAAATTTTCAGGTGTCAAAGGGGTTTCTTTCAGCTCTTTTCCTACATTCCTTAAAATTCCCGTGATTTCTACAGTCATCCAGTTGGCAACTTTTTCCGGGTTTCCGACAAACTTTACCGTTCTCTCAAAGAATTCTGCCATGTAATAATCTGATTTCAAAATGCTTGCACGCTCGTCATTTAGCCCATATTCTTTCCTGAATCTCCAGTATTTTTGCAATGGTAGCTCAACCAGATCTTCGCTTACCCTGTCAATAAGTTCCTGCGAAATTTCGATAGGAACAAGATCAGGATCGGGGAAATAACGATAATCGTGGGCCTCCTCTTTCGTTCTCATACTCTCAGTTGTGCCTTTTGCCTCATTAAATAACCTCGTTTCCTGAATAACTCTACCACCTGACTTTAAAACCTCTGTTTGCCTTTTAATTTCAAACTCAAGTGCCCTTTTAACAAACTTGAAAGAGTTTATGTTCTTGATCTCCACTTTGGTCCCCAGCCTGTCTTCACCTTCAGGTTTTAAAGAAATATTTGCATCGCATCTTAAAGAACCCTCCTCCATGTCCCCATCAGAAATTCCAAGATACCTCACGGTTTCCCTGAGAAGGGTGAGGAACTCTACTGCCTCGTCTGGTGAGGAAATGTCTGGTTCTGTCACGATCTCAAGCAGAGGGACACCTGCACGGTTGAAGTCAATAAAAGTTTCGCCTGCTACATGAACGAGTTTCCCTGCATCCTCTTCCATGTGAATCCTCTGGAGTCTTATCCTTTTGCCACTTTTAAGTTCAATAAATCCTCCGTAAGAAAGAGGTGCCCTGTACTGTGAAATCTGATAAGACTTTGGAAGGTCAGGGTAAAAATAGTTTTTTCTCTCAAATCTTATTAATTTACTTATTCTTGACTCCGTAGCGAGAGACAGAAGAACGCCATATTCCAGAACTTTTTTGTTAAAAACCGGTAAAGAGCCGGGCTGACCCGTGCATACCTCACAAATGTGGGTATTTGGTGGGATGTCTTTTGTGTAATCAGCCGGGCAGGAACAGAATATTTTGGATTTCGTTTTAAGCTGGACATGGACCTCAAGACCAATAACGACATCCATCATCCACTGTACTCCTTTTCCACGAAATAGGCAAATTTTAACATTCTGTTTTCACTGAAGTAGTTTCCAATGAGCTGGATCCCAACCGGGAGACCGTTACTGAAACCCACAGGTATGTTTAGAGCGGGTAACCCTGCAAGATTCGGTGATACTGTGTAAATATCCGAAAGATACATTTTAAGAGGGTCATCTATTTTTTCACCGATTCTGAAGGGTAAAGTGGGAGATGTCGGGGCGAGCACAAAATCGTACTCTCTGAAAATATTTTTAAAATCGTTGATTATGAGAGTTCTTGCCTTCTGTGCCTTCAGGTAATAATCCTCATAGTAACCTGCTGATAGTACAAAAGTCCCGAGGAGGACGCGTCTCTTTACCTCTTCACCAAAGAATTCGCCCCTCGTATTTTCGATCATTTCACGAAATGTCCTGCCTTCCACTCTACGACCATATCTTACGCCGTCAAACCTTCCCAGATTTGAACTTGCTTCTGCCATTGCGATTATGTAGTAAGATGGTATCGCATACTTCGTGTGGGGAAGTGAAACTTTTTCTATTTTAAAAAGATTCATTTTCAGAAATCCGAGAAATTCTTCAAGTACCTTGCGTACTTCGATGGACAGGCCTTCACCCCAGTATTCCTCAGGCAGAGCTATTCTGTAAGTTTCCCTGTCACGGTTTTCGAAAATGTACTCAAAGAAGTCAGAGACGGGCATGGTTGATGTGGTGGAGTCATTTTCATCCCAGCCTGAGATTACCGAAAGTAAAATGGCAATATCTTCTACATTCCTTGCAATTGGACCTATTTGGTCAAGAGAAGAGGCATAAGCGACGAGCCCATACCTTGAGACCCTTCCATAAGTTGGCTTAAGGCCATAAACTCCACAGAAAGAGGCAGGAAGTCTTATAGACCCACCGGTATCAGAACCAAGGGCTGCCTGTGCCATGCCGGAGGCAACCGCTACGGCAGATCCTCCACTACTGCCACCTGCAACCCTTTCAGGATCATGGGGATTCCGAGAGGGTCCGAAACTCGAAAACTCAGTGCTTGATCCCATTGCAAACTCGTCCATATTGGTTTTACCAATGAAAATAAATCCCTTCTCTCTCAGTTTCCTAACTGCTGTGGCGTCGTAGGTCGCAATATACCCTTTCAGGATTTCTGAGGCGCATGTGGTCTCCATTCCCTTAATGTTTATATTGTCCTTTACAGCAATGGGGATTCCCGCATATGGGGGTATCGCCTCACCACGGGAGATTGACTCATCAACCCTCTTTGCCTCTTCCAACGCTCTTTCATTCACTGATATAAAGGCGTTAAGCTTGGAGTTTTTCTCCTCTATTATACTAAGATAACGCTCCACGATCTCGACTGCTCTGATCTGCCTTTTTTTCAGGAGATATGAGAGCTCAAAGATGCTGAAATCTTCTAATTTCATATCGTTTTCGGCACCTTGAAGTAATTTTCTTCAGACTTCGGTGCGTTTTTCACAATCTTTTCTGGGTCCCTTGAAACGGCTCTGTCCTCTCTGGTGACATTTTTCATTGGTAGAGCAGAGAATACGGGCTCTACCTCGCCAAGTTCCATCTCGTTGAGTACTTTGAAATAATCAATAACTCTTTCAAAATACCTGGAAAATTTTTCCTCCTCGTCGGAGGTAAGTTTAATGGCTGACAGTTTTTCAATATACCTTACAAGTTCAACCTTTTTCATAACGAAATCTCCGGGGACTGATTTAAAGGCCGGTTTTAAAGGAGAGCGAGCTTCAAAATTATAAAAAACACCGTATACTTATGCAAGTAATTCATCGAGGGTGTTTGAATAGTCCTCCTATTACCAGGGGGCTTCGAGAATCCCCCTTGATCCTCATTTTGCCATAGGAGAATTTTGGAGAAAAATCCCACTTCTTCAAAAAGAGGATCCGGGAAGTCATGTATGAAATTATGAGATCAATTACTATCACCAACACTGGATGGAACATCTTTACAGGTTTAATATTTTTGACATGGAAGAGACAAGAATTTTATCTGAATACCTTTCAAAACTGGATTATGGTGTGCTGGATAAGGGGACGGTGGAATACACGAAAAGACTTTTTCTGGACTGGGTGGGTTCTGCCATAGCTGGAATTGACTCAAAGCCTGTGAAAATCCTTTACGAAATTGTCAAAGGTATTGGGAATTCAGGCAATTCAACTGTTTTTCAAAACAACGATAAATTTCATCCCATCTGGGCCGGGATGCTTAACGCAGCCTCCTCTCATGTGGTAGAAATGGACGATCTCCACAGGGCATCCATACTACATCCCGGATCTCCAATAATTTCACCCGTTGTGGCATTTGCTGAAGACATCGGAATAGGTGGAAAAGAAGTGATCACTGCCATCGTTGCAGGTTATGAAGCCGGAATAAGGGTTGGCGAGGCTCTGGGACCTGCACACTATAAATTTTTTCATACTACTGCCACAGCAGGGACATTCGGCGCCGCTGCTGCTCTCTGTCACTTATTCAGGTGTTCAACTGAACAGATGATCGACTCCTTTGGTAATGCAGGAACTCAGGCGGCAGGTGTATGGGAATTTTTGAAACACGGTGCTTATTCCAAACAGCTCCACACGGCAAAAGCAGCCTTCAACGGATCTCTCTCAGCTATTCTTGCCAGAAAAGGATTCACAGGGGCAAAAACCATTCTCGAAGGGGAGAAAGGTTTTATCAGGGCATCGTCCTCAGAACCCGACATTTCAAAAATAACAGAAAATCTCGGTAATGGCTTCAAAATAAACGAAACATCCATCAAGTTCTTTGCCTCCTGCAGACATACACATCCAGCTCTTGACGCAGTCTCAAAGGTTTACAAAACCATTAACCCGGAGAAAATTCAAAAGATTAAGATTTTTACTTACAGGGACTCAAAAGTCCTGGTGGATAAGCCACATCCAGTCAATCCTTACCAGGCAAAGTTTTCGCTTCAGTTCACCGTCTCTTACTTACTTTTAAGAGGTCAAATCACCCCGGAAATATTTACAGATGAAAATCTGAGGGATCCGGAACTGCAAAAATTAATGGACAAAATTGAGGTTCTTGAAGATCACGAATACACAGTACTCTACCCTTTTAAGTGGGCATCAAGAGTGGTGTTTATTCTCGATAAGGGCATAGTGGTGGAATCGAGGTCAATGTTTCCAAAAGGTGATCCTGAAAATCCTCTAAGTGACAGAGAACTTATTGAAAAATTCAATTCTCTGACCGAGAAAGTCCTCTCCTCTGACACGAGAGAAAAAATTGTTGAATTTTCACTCAATCTTGAAAAGGTCGAATCCCTGGCGGTGTGGAAAAAGTTTTTCAGGGAAAAATAACTACTCCAGAGCTGTCAAGTTCAAAAGATGTTTGAAGCTCAAACCTTGCGGGTGGATTCGGGATCGTGCATCCCTGAATATACAGCCAGTATCTTCCCCTAACTGGATAAGGTAGAAATATCCTTTCCGTTGAAAGAGGAGTCGTGGATTTCTTCACAAGTTCCTTCATATCGTCAATCCTGCCATTTCCATTTTTGTCGTAAAACAGGAACATGTCTATATCCGCTCCAGGGGCATCTGATGTCACTTTAAAGTACAAAAACGGTATGCTATCTTTAACGAAAAATGGGCCGTAAACGAAAGAGCCTGAAGGGTGTTCACTCGTACACTCATCCTGAAAGACAAGTCCCTCAAGATTCCTCCTTCGTTCAACCTCAACCGTCACATGGGAGGTCAATACACTCCCGTCGTATCCAATCCCCTGAAGCTGTACATCTACATCACCGGGGTAGATTCTGGAAAATGGAACTTTTATACTGTATATGTTCCCTTTAACCTTCTCAGGAAAGACTTCAAAAGTTGTGTCACCTGTTATCAAAAAGAATTTCTTAAAGTAATGGAATGGAAAGACGCTTACTTTGAAAGACAGAGGTTCACCGGGTCTGATCTTTATCTTCCCGGACATTATTGACAAAACAGGATCTGTATCTATGTCATACTTCACGATCCTGTAATGGTCAGGAGAGGGGTTCAGGATCTTAATCTTCTTACCTTTTTTGATAACTATCGCTCTACCGCCTCTGTAAACCACAAGGGTTTTACCTGCTCCCGTGTACCTTATCTCTTCTCTCAAATACCTGCTTCTAATTCTGTATGGTTTGCCGGTTACAAAGTTAATGGGCAGGAAAATTGAAGAGTCCGCATGGCCACCTGTTATGGATGTAATACCCGGTGTTTTTATGGTAAATTCATAACTCTTACCTTCATTAACGAAGAAGTTATTTATCCCGGTCATTCCTGCAGTTGAGATTACATCGATGGTGTAACCGAGGGGTTCATATCCGAGATCAAAGCTAACTTCACCCATGTGGTCTGTGTATCCCCAAATAGATACTGAATTCCGGTGGTTCCAGTGGCTTCTGGGTACAACGAGGGCTCCTTCCACAGGATTTCCTTTACTGTCAAGGATTTTTATTTTTACACGGGCAACATCCGTGTACCTCCTTGTAACGACATGAAAATCGTCGTCCGGATGCCAGGCAATTACTGCGGAAACGGTCTTGGGATTCCTCGGAGCTCCCATTCCTTCGGCAGAAGTCATGGGATGATCTATTGCTTTTTCCGCTTTAAAATTGAGATCCCAGTGATGCCAGAGACCCTTCTCCCAGAATTCATTCCACTGATGATCCTCCCCCCTGTCCATGACCACATAAATCGGGATTAAAAATGTCCTTGCAAATGCCGCCAGCAGTATGGACTGCTCTCCACAGGACCCGTACCGCTTTTTGAAAATAACCATGGGCTGGATATCCTGGGTTTTGTATCCAAACCTCATGAAATTCCCCTCGTATGACCACGAAAGCCATCTGTGAAGTGTCAAAACTGCCTCTCTCTCACTCTTTGCCTCCTTCATCTTCTCTCTGATTTCCTGGATACCCGAAAAGTAATCCCGCCAGAAAACTCCGTCTTTACTATAAATTTCCACTTCCTTTTTTAGCCATTCATCTTCACTGATTCCATAATATTCGGGCGGCCTGTCCCAGAAAGAGGCATCTATTCTCGCAGGTATCTCAAACAAAATCCGTGGATGCACCACGAAAAGGTAATAGTATCCAGGGGGAAGCTGAAAGGTATCGTCGTAAACAAGTGTTGTAAGACCACTCTTGAGCTCCTTTATCTTCACATAAGGAAGCGAATCAGCCAGCGTGTAAACACTTTTTGCGCTATTTTCAAAGATGTCGAGGTTCCCCATCCTGGCCATGGCACGCAATACTCCGGGCGGAGTATGAGCAACCATGTAAACCACTTCGTCAAAGTAGGGATCTTTTACCCCTGAGAGGAATTTTATAAGCGTGTCCATAAGTGACCTCTTTATTATCCGAAAATTCCTCTCTACGGGAATGTAATGATCGTAATAGTCCACAGGTTTTTTTATGCTATAGGTTGGTGAAAATTCCCAGCTTCCCGCCTCAAGAAAGTAAGGTTCTGTCACGGTACCCGTATTCCTGAAGAAAGTTAGATTACCGTCTATGTCACCGGCCAGGATGTCAAGAAGTCCATCACCATCAAAATCAAAAAGGTCAAGTGCCGGATGCTCCCCTACCTTCAGAGTTATAAGAGTATCGAAGTTAGGAGATGTATAAACTTTTATAAACCCGTTGATTCTGCCAACCAGTATATCGTCCACCTTATCTCCGTTTATATCACCTGTGATAACAGAAGAAAAACTATCTATTTTTACAGGTAAACTTTCAGGCTCCACCCATCTGTTGTTAAAGTAAATCCTGTTTCCCACAGAATCAACTTTTATAAGTCCGTTATCCTTTACTTTGTAAAGGTTACCATCCGTGGAGACGAAGACGGGTACACCGTTCATTCTCTGAAGTCTCATGTATTTCCTGTTTGAAATCCTGATAGAATCCCAGGATCCTCTCTTTTTTAGGAGGAAAAAGCCATCCAGAGTTGATACTAAAAGGAGTGAACTTGAGATGATGGCGGGATAGGGAGCAAGTGGCAAAGTGAAATTAAAGATTTTATCCCGTGTTGTGTCTGGGTAGAAAATACCTGATAATTCGTACCTCTCAAGAATTTTGTCATTCTTCAGAAAAAATATCCGGGTAATCCCGTTATATTTAAGTTTTTGCCTCCTTTTCGATAGACCAGATCCAAAAGGTGAAAAGTTTAAGAAGTCAGGGCCGAAATAAACAACTGAACTTTCACCGATTTCGAGTGCAACATCAGGAATTCCATCGTCATTGAAGTCTTTTACAGAAAATCCACCAACACTTTCTGGAACAACCTGAGAGGCACGGGAAATAACCCAGTTTAATCGCCACCTCAGGTTCTCAGGTACTCTGGATAAAATACGGGGTGGGATGTAGTTTTCGTCGTAATTTGTAATTTCAATCTCTGATTCAGGATCAATCTGATAACTACCGCCCGGAGGCAAAACTACTCTAACCTGGATACTTATTAAAATGGCCAGAAGAATCATAGATTTAAGTATTAAGTGGAAATCCTGGAAATTCAATATGTGAAAGGAGAGTGCTCGAAATCTTAAAGGAGAATTTTTGAGGGGCTAATCCCTTTCGCAAGAATGGGGCCAGGGGGGGATGTGTGCTGCTTAAATTTTCAATCCCCCTGTATCCCCCTTCACCAAGGGGGACTTTGGGAGACGACAATCCCCCTTCACCAAGGGGGACTTTGGGAGAGGAGGAACCCCTTTCTCCAGGGGGGATTTTGGGAGAGGTATCCTACTCCACCGGGAGGATTTTGGGAGACCATGATCCCCCTTCTCCAGAAGGGGGACAAAGGGGGATGACAACCTCTTTTTCTTGACCATTCCTTTTGCATGGAACAATCTTATACCATGAGAATAACCCTTGAGCACGGAAGTGGCGGAAGGAAAACAGATGAGCTTATAAAGAGGCACTTCCTTCGGTATTTTAACGGTAAAGAAATCCGTAAAATGGATGACGGAGCCAATTTCGGAGGGGGTTTTGTAATTTCAACTGACACTTTTGTGGTTAATCCTGTATTCTTTCCGGGAGGAAACATTGGAGATCTGGCAGTTGCGGGGACTGTTAATGATCTTGTGTCAATGGGGGCAGAGCCTCTTTTCCTGACCGCAGGATTTGTTCTTGAAGAAGGGTTTGATACGCAGGACCTTGAGGAAGTATTGAGAACGATGTCAGATCATCTGGAAAGGCTTAACATGGAGTTGTTAACTGCGGACACGAAGGTGGTTGAGGCCAGGGATCCGGGAAATCCGGGGATATTTATAAATACAACGGGTATTGGAAGGGTTTACAGAGAGTTGCCGGGGAGGGAGGGTATAAGAGCCGGTGATGTTGTGATAGTTACGGGGGCGGTGGGCGAGCACGGCTTCGCCGTGCTCGCCCACCGCCTTAACCTGTCCTCCAGCATTAAAAGCGACACAAAACCCCTTTGGGGCCTCATTAAACCCCTCCTCGACCAGGTCGATGTGAAATTCATGAGAGATCCAACACGAGGTGGCCTCGCTCAGACATTGAACGAAATCGTTGAAAACATGAGTTTTGGCATAAAGATATTTGAAAATTCCATCCCGCTTAAAGATGAAGTCAGAGGACTGAGTGAGCTACTTGGAATTGACCCCCTTGAGGTTGCAAATGAAGGGAAAATGATCGTTATTTTGCCTGAATCACAGGCAGAAAAGGCCATCAACATCCTGAAAAAACATCCCCATGGAAAAGAAGCTTCCGTGATAGGAATCATAACGGAAGCTCACCCGGGTGTAGTAACCATAGAAAATCCGTACGGTGCCGAACGGATCCTTTATAAACCTACATCAGAAAAACTCCCTCGAATCTGTTAACCCCCTTTCCTGCCGTATAATATACCGACAACAAAAAGGAGCTTGAAAATGGACGAACTGAAGAGAAGGATAAGTCTCATCGGAGCAGGATACTGGGGGAAAAATATTTTACGAAACCTACACGAACTGGGATTTATCAGGTTTGTTTACGATGCGAGCAGAGAGAGGCGTGAGGAACTGAAGGCCAGGTACCAGTCGGTAAACTTCGTGGACTCTATTGATAAAATACTTGATGACCCAGAAACCACGGGCGTCTGCATAGCCACTCCAGCCGTAACCCATTACGAGGTGGCAAAAAGTGCACTCGAAGCGGGAAAACATGTCTTCGTGGAAAAACCCCTTGCCCTCAAGGTGGAAGAGGCCGAAGATCTTATAAAACTTGCCGAAAGTTCAAACAAAATTCTCATGGTTGGACACATACTGAACTACCATCCCGCCGTTATCAAGATGAAAGAGATAATATCAAAGGGAGAAATCGGCAGAATCTATTACATTTACTCAAACAGGCTCAACATAGGTAAACTGAGAACAGAAGAAAACATCATCTGGAGTTTTGCCCCTCACGATGTATCTGTCATTCTTAACCTGGTGGGAGAAGAGCCAAGGAAGATCAACTCAACCGGTGGATCCTACATCACTCCTGACATATTTGATGTCACCCTTATGAATTTCGAATTCAGAAACAATATCCGTGGTCACATCTTCGTCAGCTGGCTCCATCCATTTAAGGAGCAAAAACTCGTGGTCGTTGGAAGTGAAGCCATGCTACTTTTCGATGATCTCACCGAGGAGAAACTTTTCCTCTATCCCCATAAAATCAAGTGGATAGAGGGGAAAATACCGGTAGCCGAGAAAGCGGAAAGAAAGCCGATACCCATAGAGAAAAAAGAACCTCTGAAAGAGGAACTCCTTGCATTTGCAAAGGCAATACTCACCGGCGTACCTCCTTACACGGATGGAAGAGAAGGACTTAAGGTGTTAAAAATCCTCAACGAAGCGGAAAAACTTGTAAGATCTCACCAGTAAACTGCATCGGGATCGAATCTGGTAGATCTGAGAATGTAGTACCCTTCGTCAGGATATGTAAATTGTACCTTACCATTTTTATAGAGTCTCATCCTTATCGCCGGAGTTTCCGTCCCATCCAGGACTTTTCTATTTATTGCTATCTCCAGTTTACTCCTTGCCTTCCAGCTGTAAAGCTTCCCACTTCCCTCTTTTTCGTCTATCCTGAGTATTTTATTCCCCTCACCACCTGAAATTTCAATTTCAACCATAAAACTTTTTAAGATCTCCTCTGCCCTCTCCTCCCCGAAGTCAACGAGAAGATAGAGATTTTTATCGTCAAAGATGTACATGATCCTCTTCACAGGGTCACTCGATAATCCCATGGTCACCCTGTAAGGTCTGATCTCCCCTGCTCCCAACCACTCGTAATAAGTGGTAATCTTACCATCAATTTCTGGAGTTGAATAGCGCCAGGGAGGGATAACCTCACCTTCTGATTCACCCACTTTTATAGGAATATCAAGAAATTCTGGTGGGACAAGGTCAAGGGCTTCGTAAACTCTCTTTAAATGCTCTCTAAAAATCCTGTCAAATTCACGGGCATAGATGGAAGGATGATCCTCACCAAGCCACCAGAACCAGTCGGACGCCTCGGACTTGAGCCACTCCTTCTCCGCATCCGGTCTGGATCGAATCTCGTGGTAAACCTGACTCTTTACCCTCGAAAGATACACCCAGGCAATGTTTTTCTCGTGATCGCATATCCATGTATTGAAGTTTCCGTCAATCCAGGAACCTGGATGAAGATAATCGAGTTCTTCAGATGCGTCCAGTTCGTCAAACACACTAATTTCAAACCTCTTTCCAACTTCATCAACGAGTAAGGATAGAAACTCCACCCCTCCGTCGGGATAGTACTCCCAGGGGTTTTCCCCGTCAAGGATAATGGATACGATGGCATCAGGGGAAATTCTCTCTATCTCTGACAGCCTTTTTAAAAAGTCATCAACTGCATCATTAGGATCCCATCTGGAATACACGAAACCGATGAGGTCCGATAGAACATGGTCACGAAAATAAATTTTAACTCCATGGTGGATGTATCCCCTGTAAGCATGTATTCCTGCAAAAAGACTGCTTTCCCTTCTTTTTTTAAGTGATCGGTGGAGAATCTCCTCATCGGTCGCTATCCATTCAACACCTTGCTTCTTATACTTTTTAACCACCTGGCTGGAAACACCACCCTCAGCAGGCCATGAACCTCTGACCGGTCCAAAATATTTCTCCACTATCTCTTTACCCATCCTTATTTGTTTTTCAACATCTTCGGGCGACGAGAACACCACTTCCGGCATATCACATGAAGGATTGGATTCCCGTGCAACTGTTGTTGATTGAATTAAGGGCAAAATCGGATGATTATATGGAGTAAAAGACACAGAAAGCCCCCTGCCAGTAAGGTTTTTGTAAAGGGGAATAACCCTGTTGATAATCTCCCGTATCCTGTCCGAAAGGACCTCCTTGTCCCCCTGTGTGTACCCCT
>JALSOY010000101.1 GCA_026986235.1 Caldifarciminota bacterium | reverse complement strand
AAATCCACTTGAAGCCCTTTCTGACGCTGCAAGTATGCTTCCACTTTCAAAACTGAGACCTCTTCTTGAAGTTCTCGTCGAAATAGACAGAATCGTGAAGTCGTGACTGCAAAAAAGATTCACATTGGAACCTCGGGCTGGTTGTACGATCACTGGAGGGGGATATTCTATCCTGAGGGATTACCCCGAAACAGGTGGTTTGAACATTATAAAAATTTTTTCACCACAGTCGAACTCAATGTTACTTATTACAGGTTGCCACCGGAAAGAACATTTGAATCATGGAAAAGAAAGGCTCCAGAGGGATTCCTCTATTCCGTCAAAGGATGGGGTTTGATTACCCATCGGAAGAAACTTAAAAATGTTGAAGAAAATCTCAACCTTTTCCTTTCCAGGGTAAAGATACTCGGGGAAAATCTTGGTATAGTTTTCTTCCAGACACCTCCAATTATGGGAAAGGACATCGGACGACTTCGCGACTTTTTGGAGCTTTTAATTCAGTATGGAGAATTTCGATTCGCCATTGAATTCAGGCATTCAAGCTGGTTTGACGAGGATGTTAAAGAACTTCTTTCGAGGTACGAAACAGGTTTTGTTCAGTTTCATCATCCGGAGCTTCCCTGTCCGAGATGGAGAACCACAAGATATGTTTACATCAGGATGCATGGCAAGGGGCTGCTTTACGGGGGAGCATACGACGAGGAAGATCTTTACGAGCTTGCCGAATACATAAGAACGGAAGATGCGGACGAAATTTTTGTGTATTTCAACAACGATGCCCATGGCCATGCGGTCAGAAATGCCCTTAAGTTAAAAGAAATACTATGAAAAAGCTGATTGTGTTCACTTTTGTAATTGCCATCCTTTTTGCCGACGGAGTAAAAGAAGGCAGGGTGGCAATCGGGGACGATACACTCACCGTTGAAATCGCAGTTACACCCTACGAGAGGGAGATGGGTCTGATGTTTCGAAGTTTCCTGCCTGAGGGCCACGGAATGCTCTTTATCTTTGATAGTGAAGAGTACCTATCTTTCTGGATGAAAAACACTTCGATTCCGCTATCCATAGCCTTTATAAACTCAGATGGAATTATAGTGGACATTCAGGATATGGAGCCATTTTCCACCAGGCCACATGTATCCCGGGAAAGGGCCATTTTTGCACTTGAAGTCAATAAGGGCTGGTTCAGGAGGCACGGAGTTAAGGTTGGCGACAGGGTCAAGTTTCTACTGGATTGAATCCATGAGATAAAACAGGGCAAAGAGGTAGGATTCAAATCCGAGACCCGCGATAACAGCATCTGCCGCCTCTGCTGTGAGGAGGCGTTTGCGGTATTCTTCCCGGCGGAAGACATTTGAAAGATGAACCTCTATAACCCTGCCAGGAAAGGCCCTGAGAGCGTCAAGTATGGCTATGCTGTAGTGGGAGTACGCCCCGGGATTTATGATGATTCCATCAGCATTTCCTATCATACTGTGTATAAAATCCACGATCTCACCTTCGCTGTTGGACTGGAAAAACACCAGATTTACATTTTTACCCGAAACCGCCTGTTTTAGCATTTCCTCAAGCTCTTTCAGAGTGTAAGAACCATAAACTTCTGGTTCTCTGGTGCCGAGGAGATTCAAATTTGGGCCGTTGATAATGGCGATTTTCATTTCATCACCTCCCTTACGACCATGTATGGGTCAAGGGGCTGGATAATAACTTTTCCGGGTTTTACCGGCAGGACAAATTCTATCTTTCCACCTTTCATCTTTTTGTCCTGTAATATGAGCTTCAAAACGGTGTCTCTATTTAGGAGATCCACCCTGTGAATGTCCCTCGTGAGATCGAGTTCCTCAAAGATCTCAAAAATCCTGCGGTACAGACCGGGTTCCGTGATCCCGAGTCTTTCTCCGAGTCTGATTGAAGATAGAATGCCGAGGGCAACGGCCTCTCCGTGATACAGATTTAAAAGGACCTCGTAAGCGTGCCCGAAGGTGTGGCCAAGATTCAAAAGTTTTCTTTCTCCTGACGACTCTCTGAAATCTCTATTTACAATGTTGAGCTTGACCCTTATCGTTTCAAGAATGATCTTTTTTAGTGCCTCAAGATTCTTCAGTTTGAGTTTACCCGCATTATTTTCAACAAAAGAGAGAAGGTCAGGATCTCCTATGATTGCAGACTTTACCACTTCTGCGAATCCCTGCCTGTAGGCGCGGTTACTGAGAGACAGAATGGTAAGGGGGTCTATAAAAACGGTTTCTGGATGGTAAAAAGTGCCTAAAACATTTTTCACGCCACCGAAATTCAGGGCGTTTTTGCCACCAATGCCTGCGTCAACCTGGGAGAGCAAGGTAGTTGGTATATTGAAAAATCTCATCCCCCTTTTGTAAACGGACGAAAGGAATCCTGTAAAATCTGAGGCTGCACCTCCACCAACGGATACGATGGCATCACCCCTCTCAACCTTTCTCTCCATCAAAAATTCCAGCGCCCTCTTGAAAGTTTTTAGCGTCTTTGCCCTTTCACCGTCAGGCAATACGAATACATCCCTTTTTTCAAAGGACGATCTAAATGTTTCGAAAACTTTTCTCTGCAGGAAGAATTTTGGGTTTTCGGGTAGATACTGATCGATGATTTTAAGGAGTCCCCGGGCAAATATGATCCTTTCTATACCAGGGATTTCAACAGGATTTTGTGGAGGTAGAAGGTAAAGGATCTTCTGGGCAACTACAAAAGGTTGATGTTCGGCATTTACCTGGTGAGGGATCCTCTCGTAAACATTTTGTCTTTCCCTGTAAATATCGTTAAGGGATTTTTTTTCAAGTAGTGGTCTCGTGTGTGAACGACACCTTTCCTTCAGTTTTTCAGGTGACGCTTTCAGATATACAAGAATTGATCTGTAGGATAGAAGTTCAGTGTTACTTCTGTCAATAACCGCGCCTCCGCCTGTGGACACGACGGTGTTTTTTAGTGAGACGATCTTTTTTATGACATCTTTTTCAAGCTGTCTGAATGTATTTTCTCCGTATCTATCGAAGATTTCCGGGATAGTCATCCCCGCCTGGTGCTCGATGAGCTTATCGGTATCGATGAAGTTCCAGCCGAGGATTTGAGAGAGGATTTTACCCACAGTGGATTTTCCACTACACATCATCCCTGTAAGGACGATTCTTTCTGGCATTTTAGAGGCCAAATCTTCTAAAGATTTTATCGACATTTTTAAGGTAATTGTGATTTAACACTCTATCCAGTTCTTCAGGTGACATGTGTTTTGAGATCTGTGGATGCTCTCTTATGAGTTTTTCAAATGGCTCACCCGTTTTCATCGCCCTGTGAGCTGATTCTTTGACCCATTCGTAGGCTTCACCGCGTTTTACGCCTTTTCTGACAAGTGCAAGTAGTATGGCCTCGGACAGGTAAAATTTTCCGAATTTAACGAGGTTTTCATTGATCCTTTCAGTGTTTACATTAAGGTTATCAACGATGTCTTTAAGGAGGGTGAGCATGTAGTGGTAGATGGATAGTGCGTCGGGAATGAGGAATCTTTCAGTTGAAGAGTGGGAGATGTC
>JALSOY010000100.1 GCA_026986235.1 Caldifarciminota bacterium | reverse complement strand
ACATCCTGTATGGACGGCCGGATACGGACACGACTCTCCTTCCAGGTCGCATACTTTTCGAGCTCGAAACTCCTTGCCCTTACAACGACCTCGTGGAGTTTAATGGTGGCAGGTTTGAGCTTTACCATGATAAATGTGGTTTTCCCGGGATCAACTCTCAGATTTTCAACTCTAACCGGTTGATATCCAATGTAGTTGACTCTGAGGGTGTAGGTTCCAGCGGGTATGTTCAGGATAAAAAATGAGCCATCTTCAGCGGTGTAAGTACCGATAGAGAGAGAGGGGATAAAGACGGCAGCTGCTTCAACAGGTTTTCCTTTTTCGTCGATTACAGTGCCGGAAATTTTACCTGTTTGTGCGAACAAAAGGTTGTGGGCGCTCGCCCAGAGGGCGAGCGCCCACAACCACCTCTTCAACCTCATCTCACCACCGCTATCCTTTCTGTCCTCTCGTCAAGCCTTATTACATAGACCCCTGACCTCATCGGCACACTCAACCTCTCACCTGTAAAACGCCTGTAAATTATCCTGCGACCGGCTATATCGAATACCCTAAAAATGTGGATTCCGCTATTAAGCCCTGAAATGTTAAGCCTTCCACCTGAATAAAAAATCACGGGAGTGTTCTCCCAATCGTTACCTTCCGTCACCCCCACAATTGGTGAATCGTAAGCGACAATACCATCAACAGATGTTGAAGCCGTTCCGGAAAAAATGAATGTATAAAATCCAATGTATCCGACAGGAATACCACCTGTATTGTCCTGGATCGGACAGCCTGGAAGAAGTGTTCCGTCAAAGTAAACCCAGATCTGACGGTTCTGATAGACGAGGCGGAATCTGTGCCAGCTTGACACTGAGGGCAACTGAAAATCTCCGTTTGAGGCAGTCCATACATGGATCACATTAGGCATAAATGATGTATCGTGATGGGCCACTCTTATTCTACCGTCAGAATCAAAGTCAGCTATGAGAGAGTAGTAGCCACCTGTAACAGGGTCAACGAAAAACACAAGACCGTTGTAAGGACCCATGGCCGGCGTGACCTGGGTGTATATCCAGGCCTCTACCGTGAGGGAATCAGAAAAGATGTGGTCCTCTGCGTAGGCGATACCCGAAGGTGAGCCACCTGCCTGGAGAACCAGACCGGCCCATCCATCACCTTCAGGAGTCGTTGAATCCTGTACAACGATCATGGAGTCGTCAGGCGTGAGGGTACTGTCTATCTGGTGAAAATAGGATACCCATGTGAGAGTTTTCTGCCCACTTGTAAAAGACTCCTGTAATACAGGGGATTGGGCAACAAACACCAACAACAATGCCAGCATACCTTTACCTCCATTATTTTTGCGGGAAATTATAATGTTTCGACTCAGGGTTGAAAAGAGCCCATTTGTACTACGGCTTTACATTGGGTCCATGGTGAAATTCCTCTCTGTGATGTCTTCGATACATTTTATATAGCAGGGGATACCTTTACACTGAAATTCTTCTTTGAGCAATTTTGCTTCTTTCTTTGGCTCTTTTGCGATTTTTATTTGAACATCTTTTAAAATGGCCTGCTTTTCGACATTTTTGGTCACAGGAGTTTCGGAAATGATTATAACTTCCTGGAGACCCCATTTTTTCATTAACCTGTGAGCGTCCCACACATCTCTTACACCAACCCTGTCTGCGTATATGATAACCACGCTGTTACGATAGTTATAAACCTTTTTCCGTTTAAATTTTGGCAGGTGAACAAATATCTCCATGTTTATAATATTAAAAAAATTCTCCACCCTGGTCAAGAATTGAGGGGAGGCTGTTCGAAAAGTATCTCTCTTTTTCAACTTAATTTGCAGATAGTGATGATTTTTCGGTTATCATCCCGCTTGAGTCACCTTGCTGAGGGAGAGGAATTCTCAAAAATCTCCCTTGGAGAAGGGGGATTTAGGGGGATTGAAAAAGCGGAAACCATCCCCCTTTGTCCCCCTTCTGAAGAAGGGGGATCGTCGTCTCTCAAGATCCCCCTTTGATAAAAGGGGGACACAGGGGGATTCACCAAAGTCCCCCTGGAGGGGGTTCAGGGTTTCCAGGATCCTTCTTTCTCAAAATGGGGTTCTGAAAATCTCGACATTGGCTTCACTTGTCCGGGATGAGACATTAAAATAGTGCAGATGTTCAAGAGAGTTCTCGTAGCCAACAGAGGAGAGATTGCTGTAAGGATAATTTATGCCCTCAAAGAACTGGGGGTTGAGTCGGTAACTGTTTATTCAGAGGCGGACAGGGATGCCCTTCATGTTCAACTTGCAGATTATGCCATCTGTATAGGTCCTGCACCACCGAAGCAGAGTTATCTGAACTTTACGAGCATAATAAGCGCGGCAATTGCGACGGGGTCAGAGGCGATTCATCCTGGATATGGGTTTCTTGCTGAAAATCCTGAGTTTGCAGAGGCGGTTGAGGCAAGTGGTTTGAAATTCATTGGACCTTCGTCAGAGACCATTCGGTTGATGGGGGACAAGATTGAGGCGAAGAAAGTAATGAAGGAGGCCGGGGTTCCCGTTTTACCTGGAACGGATGAGGCAGTCAGCAGTTATGAAGATGTAGTTTCGGTGGTAAAGGAGATAGGTTTTCCGGTGATAATAAAGGCCGCCGCCGGAGGCGGCGGCCGTGGTATGCGTGTCGTCAACAATGAAAGTGAATTAGAAAATGCATTCCAGCTCGCAAGAGCGGAAGCGGAAGCAGCCTTCAACGATCCGAGGGTTTACATAGAAAAATACATTGCCCGTCCGAGACACATCGAAATACAGGTTCTTGCAGATGAACACGGTAACGCTATCCACCTGGGAGAGAGGGAATGTTCCATCCAGAGGAGGCATCAGAAACTTATTGAAGAGGCTCCATCACCTGTGGTTGACGAGAGTATGAGGATGAGGATGGGCGAAATTGCCCTTCGTGGAGTTAAAAGGATTGGCTACTACTCTGCCGGAACACTGGAATTTCTCATGGACGAGGATGGAAACTTCTATTTTATGGAGATGAACACCAGGATTCAGGTAGAGCATCCGGTAACCGAGATGGTTACGGAAGTGGATCTCGTTAAGAAGCAGATACTTGTAGCGGCCGGGGAGGATATTGGCCTCAAACAGGAGGATGTGAAGTTCAGAGGCCACGCCATTGAGACGAGGATCAATGCTGAAGATCCTGAAAGGGGGTTCAGACCATCACCGGGAAAGATTGAGCTCTTACACTTCCCCGGTGGACCTGGAGTGCGGGTTGACTCCTATGTTTATCAGGGGTACACGATTCCACCTTTTTACGATTCTCTGATCGGAAAGCTTATAGTTAAGGGGAGAGACAGGGAAGAGGCGATTTCCCGTCTCAGAAGGGCCCTTGAAGAGGTGGTCATCGAGGGAGTAGTTACAACGGTCCCATTTTATCAGGAACTTATAGAACACCCGGATTTCGTTGCGGGAAATATAGACACCCACTTTATTGAAAGGTTCATGAAGGAAAGGGGGTGAAGTGAAGAACGCCCTTTTTAACCTCGCTTACCGGATAGGGGACATTACCGG
>JALSOY010000099.1 GCA_026986235.1 Caldifarciminota bacterium | reverse complement strand
GTGATACCCTTATCGTGGAATCTTCACTTTCAAAAATTGAATTTTCTGGAGCCGGAGCAAGAAGTGTGTCGCTGGTCATTTTTGACTTCAAATCTACCATCAGCAGATTCAACTTCTTCGACATACGGTGGAAAAACATAAGGTTATATGCAAGGTTCAGCAAATTCCACTTCACTGGATTGTTCCCAGGGATAAAGACTTACGGCATTTTAAACTTTGTAAGTGGAAAGAAAGGCGGTGTTAATCCCATTGAGTTGATCGGGAATATCAACTGGATAAAGATTCGATAGTCAACTTCATCTATAACTGCAAAAGGGGCATTTATATGGAATCGTTATGTAGATTAACACAGATTCGCGCCGGTCACTCTGGGAATTCCTGCACGATGTTCACACACCATTTTTACCTTTAATTGAAAAATCTTTCATCGTATATTAAAATTTATGCACCTTGGACGAATTTGAATTTATGTTTTCATATTACAGGTGTCCCACCGAATGTAATTTTTCAATCATAGGAGGTGTAGTATGAAAAAATTACTGATGCTACTTGCCATAGTGCCTGTAATGTTGATGGCAGTATCCCCCGAGGATATTGCCAGGAATTCGTATCTTGAGCAGATACTGAAGAGAGGAGAGCTACGGGTGGGTCTGAATGCAGGTTATGCCCCCTTCGAAATGGTGGCCAAGGACGGAAGCATAATCGGATTCGATATAGACCTGGTAAAACTCATGGCCAAAGAGATGGGTGTAAAACTCAAGATAGTGAATACAGATTGGGACGGTATCATCCCTGCTCTAAATACGGGAAAATTTGACATTATTGCATCCGGGATGACAATAACTCTCAAGAGGGCACTTGCCGTGAACTTTTCGGATCCATACTTTAAAACCGGTCAGGCTATTCTCGTAAACAAGAAGGGAAAGGCCGCTCACATCAAAAGTTACAAGGATCTTGGAGACGGATCCGGGTATGTAATTGCAATTCAGACGGGAACCACTGGAGATTTTGCGGCTACAAAGATGTTTCCCAAGGCCAAGTTTAAGAGATACGAAAAAGAGGTTGAGGCGGCAATGGCCGTTACGCAGGGGAAAGCGGACCTTATGGTGTTTGATCAGCCGTTTCTTGCCATCTGGGCAGGGAGGCACAAGGACAAGGTAAGGGCCATTCTTGAACCTTTCACATACGAATACTTTGGCTTTGCCATCAGGAAGGGAGATGTTGACTTTCTGAGGTGGATAAACACATTTATATACCAGATCAAGCATGATGGTCCTCCCGGTCAGACGACTTATGACAGGCTGTTTAAGAAGTGGTTTGTTGATATGCCCTGGCTTGAGAAGGTGAAGGATTGAGTGATGTGTGGGCAGGCTTCGCCATGGCGAAGCCTGCCCACACATCAAAAATCCAGGAGGTCTATAATCATTAGTGACTCAAAATTTACGCTGAGATCTTTTGTTATACTCTTTGTCTTCTTCCTCATCCTCTTCCTTGGTGCTTACTTGATACAGGCTAAAGACATTTACAACTGGCACTGGCAGGACATTCCACCTGTACTCCCTGTATTTCTAAAAGCTGCCGTTCTCACACTTGAGGTATCCGCAGTATCAACCATCGTGGCAATCCTTATTGGCGTAATCGGCGGACTGATGAAAATATCAAGCGAGCCTGCACTCAGGTTACTCGCTTCTGTTTATGTTGAATCCATTAGAAATACCCCTCTTCTCATACAGATTTTTATCGTCTATTTCTTCATCGCAACAATTTTCAACATGTCTGCTTTTCAGGCCGCTGTGTTTGCCCTTTCTGTGTTTGAAGGTGCCTATGTTACCGAAATCGTCCGTGCAGGTATTCAGAGTATTCCCCGTGGTCAGTGGGAAGCTGCATACTCACTCGGGATGAATTACTTTCAGGTCATGAGACACATAATTCTTCCACAGGCTTTCAGGGTTATCATTCCACCTCTTGCAGGTCAGTTCATCTCTCTGATTAAAGATTCATCCCTGGTATCAGTCATGTCTTTACCGGAACTTACTCTTACAGGCAGGCAGATAAATTCCAGAATATTCAGGCCATTTGAGGTGTGGTTTACTGTTGCAGCTTTATACTTTGTCATGACAACTACCCTTTCCGTTTTCACACACTATCTTGAAAGAAGGATGAGAGTCAATGGTAAAAGTACATGATGTCCATAAGAAATTCGGTCATTTACATGTATTGAAGGGGGTATCCTTTGAGGTAAAAAAGGGAGAGGTGGTTGTTATAGTGGGCCCTTCGGGTGCAGGAAAGAGCACCATGCTTCGATGTATAAATGCCCTTGAGAAGGTTGATGGTGGACACATCTATATTGAAGGCAAAGATATTACTGATAGGAAAGTGGATAAAAACAGGATAAGAGCAGAGGTGGGAATGGTTTTTCAGCATTTTAATCTGTTTCCTCACCTGACGGCACTTGAAAATGTTATGTTAGGTCCCGTGGTGGTTAAAAAGGAGCCAAAAGAAAAGGTTAGAGAACTTGCCCTGGAGCTCCTTGATAAGGTGGGGATAAAAGAGAAGGCAGAGAGTTATCCATCTCAGCTCTCAGGTGGTCAACAGCAGAGGGTTGCCATTGCCCGTGCACTTGCAATGAAACCAAAGGTCATGTTATTTGACGAGCCCACAAGTGCCCTTGATCCTGAAATGATCAAAGAAGTCCTCGATGTTATGATAGAGCTTGCCAGGGAAGGGATGACCATGATAGTGGTTTCCCACGAAATGGGTTTTGCGAGAGAGGTCGCAACGAGGGTAATTTTTATGGATGACGGACGGATCATCGAGGAGGGGCCTGCCTCCAAAATCTTTACCAACCCTGATCATCCCAGAACAAAACTGTTTATGAGCAAGATTCTGTAAAAACACCAGAGAGGGTTGATTTTTAGGGTGAAAAATGCCAAAATTTAGTTGTTATGGTGAGGGCATCCATCATAAGGAAACTTGAAGAAGTCGAAGATCCAAAGCTCAGGGAAGTGTTAATCAGCTTTCTTGAAGAAACAGAAAGGATTATTGGAGAAACTGTTACAAAAAAGGAATTTCTGGAGTTTGCCAGATCGACCAGCGAAAACTTTCAGAAGGTATGGATGGCAATAGACAGACTCACTGAAAAGGTGGAAGAACTCACTGAAGCTCAGAAAAAGACTGACGAAAGAATCAATCAGCTCGCAGAAGCTCAGAAACGAACCGAAAAAAGACTAAATTCCCTCTCTGAAAAAGTCGAAGAACTCGCAGAAGCTCAGAAAAAGACTGAAGAAAGATTAAATTCCCTCGCTCAAAAAGTGGAAGAACTCACCGAAGCTCAGAAAAAGACCGAAGAAAGATTAAATTCCCTCGCTCAAAGAGTCGAAGAACTCACCGAAGCTCAGAAAAAAACTGACGAAAGAATCAATCAGCTCGCAGAGGCTCAGAAACGAACCGAAGAAAGACTAAATTCCCTCGCTCAAAAAGTCGAAGAACTCGCAGAAGCTCAGAAAAAAACTGAAGAAAGATTAAATTCCCTCGCTCAAAAAGTGGAAGAACTCACCGAAGCTCAGAAAAAAA
>JALSOY010000098.1 GCA_026986235.1 Caldifarciminota bacterium | reverse complement strand
GGAAAGGAACTCGGTACTCAGGCTTACAAGATTGCAAGAAAATCTCCTGTTCCGGTTTTGGTTTACAGGCATCATGATCCCGTGATAAGAAAAGTTCTGTACACGACAGATCTTTCAGTAATTTCAGAGAGTGCGTTTCCATGCGCACTCAAGGTAAAAGAGAGATTTGGGGCACGCCTCACTGCACTTCACATAGTTGAACCGATAACGGGCTATTTTGATGAGGGAATGGTGAGTGGTATGCCCATACTTGACATAGAAAATCTTAAGGATACAGCCATAAATCTTATGAAGCAGAAGTTCGAGGGTGCAGATGAGGTGGTGGTTGAGGTCTTATCACCTACAGCTGACGCCATTTTGGAGTACGCTGATGGCAGTGGCTTTGATGTTATAGTGATGGCAACTCATGGAAGGAGCGCACTGGAGAAGATACTCCTCGGGAGTGTCACGGAAAAGGTTTTAAGGTTTTCAAAAGTTCCGGTCATTGTTTCAAGGAGCAGTTAAATACTGAGATATTACAAAAAGGTTGGTTTCTTTAAGTCTTGTGACATTGAGTAAGTTTTCCACATCAGGGTCATTAAAGCGTTTTAATGCCCTGACTGCGTAACCCCGGGCAAGCCAGCAGGGAGAGTTAAGGTACAGGATTAAAAGTTTTCTTGCCTGAAGAAAAAATTTGTTACTGGGATCTTTCTCACCTATTAAAGGTGCCACCCTGCCTGCCAGTTTAATGTATTTGATTCTTTCCCGGCATTTTTTGGAGTCATAAGCCTTTTGTACCCTTCCAGACAGAAGCTTTCCGAAAAGCTCAATGGCGCCAGCTCCGAGTATGCCAGGATCTGTTACAGTTACAATTCCAGTACCAACCGCCTCCACTGCATCCCCTACATGGGTTTCGAAAGTCTTTCCCTCAAGTTTTTCTAATGTCATTCTCAGTACCTTCTCTGTACCGATGTTACTGAGGGCTTCAAGAGCCGTCTCCCTTATTATGAAAAATTCGTCTTCCATAAGCTTGAAGAGGCACTCTATGGAATCCTCGCTTTTGAGTTTCTTCAGTGCGAGGACGGAAACAAGCCTCATCCTCATGTTTTCAGAGCAGGCAAATGGCTCGATCTCCCTTGCCGCCCGTTTAACACCTATCTCACCCAGGGAATGAATAATCGATCTTATTACCTTCTCTTTCTTCTCACCATGTAGTAACAAAATCAGGGTATCAAGAGAAGAGGTGTCCTTAAGATCACCGAGAAGCCTTATACAGTTTATCTTTACGGTGTCGTTAGAGTCGTGAAGACCTGAATAGATGTAAGGTCTGGAGATATCCCTTAAGTGTTTCACGACATACTTTATTGCCCTGTATTCCAGGGTGGATGTTGTTTTGATCTTTTTCTGGAAAATATAGTCCAGGGACTTCCTTCTGAGTTTTACAAGTTCTTTCCTTGCAGAGTCCACCTCCTGTATGGCCTCACCGACGCGCCATTTTGATGCCGATTCAAAGAGTTTATCAATGTCTGGAGAGATTGTTATAAGAACACTTAAAATAAAATGTATCATTCCTGGCCCTCCAGGTCGATTCCCACACCTATAGATCCATTCAGCCAGATTCTGTTATTTGAGCCGGGCAGCCCTTTCCGGTAGATGTCCATACCCTGAAGGTCAAGGAAGACACCGATTCCAGGAGCTCCACGCCCCATGTTTGCCCAGCCCTGTCCTGATCCTTTCTCACTTGTCGTGTAAGTGTCTTTTCCCCTCGAGTCAATGAAGAATCCCACACTGTTGTAAATGCCGGCACCCTGGCCGCCTGAGACATAGTAGTTATCGTCACCGTTTTTGTCGATGAGCCAGCCGACAGAGAGGTCGTGACCTTCCCCCTGAGAAGGGCCATAACGAGAGTAGTAGGAGTCTTTCCCTTCTCTGTCAATCAATGTTCCACACGCAATATGGATACCTGCACCCTGAACATACTCCACTCCATGGTATGAATCGTCTCCTTGGTCATCTATAAGAAATCCTGCCGACAGCCAGTAACCTGCCCCCTGTCCATAGACCTCCACATGGTAAGTATCATTCCCCCTTTCATCAAGCAGGATACCGATACCGCCGGAGATGTCAGGTCTCCATCCCATGGCAAATCCCTGGGCAAATGACCTGTAGTTAGATGGGAGCAGCGGATGGTGAATGTAGTGTCCACCGGCGTAATATCTGTCATTACCGGCACGGTCGTAAATTATACCCACGCCTTTTACTGAACCGAAGCCCTGAGCCCAATCGTAGGCAGAGAAATCGTCGTTGCCTTCAAAATCAAGGAGTAATCCGCAGCCAAAGTTGCCAGCTCCCTGAGTAAAAAATCCACCCCTGTAAATATCGTTACCTTCAACATCTATCAATGCCCCACAGCCAAGGAGTCCTGCACCAAGAGAGACATGAGAGGCATCGTAAAGATCGTTACCACTACCATCGTAGAGGATTCCAAGGCCAAGGTAACCGGAGCCCAGAGATCCCACTTTATTGCTCCTGTAAATATCGTTGCCCCGAATATCTATGACAACGGATACAGGGTACTGTGTTAAAATTCCTCCACCCGTTCGTCCACTGTAACGGTCGTCTCCTCCAAAATCTACGATGAGGGCAAAGTCACCTTCGTAAACATTATTCCCTATGCCTCCGATTCCAACCCTTCCTATTTTGGCATCGAATTCAATTTGAAAGGTATCGTTTATTTGAGGGACGCTTCCCACAAATCTGTAAACAGACTTTATAAGCGTGAGGTATGCCGAGAAAATTTTCTCAAGACGGATCTTTTTAAGGATCATGGAAAGTGAATCGAGAGGGACGGAGGTTGTGTCGCCAAATGCAAAAGGCGTTGCATATCCGGTTTCCCGGAGAATGACACCCCTTAGGGTGTCGTCAAGTGAGTCGTCCTCGTCGGTCCACCAGAAGATGGCGTCAGAAAGAAGTGTGTCCAGTTCACCCGGTGATAACTTGTCATAGGCCTGAAGGTAAAGCTCCTTTGCATTGCCGATGTCCTTTATCAACCTCTTTAGGGGCTTTTTGATTTTCCCGTCAATTTCAGGTAATGGAAGATCTGGTACTGTTTCTGGATAACTATATAACTCTAAGTCCAGAAGACCGGAAAAATAATTGATCATGAGCCAGGGTTCAACAACGAGTTTCTTCAAGGTGTCCTCAAGAGAATCTGCGAAGTAAGGTACATACATAGGTGTGTTTAAAAATTTTTCTATTATCCTGAGCCTGAACGGGTCTTTATCAGCCCAGATTTTATCGTAAGAGAGATCATGCTCTTTAATGTTCAGAACATCAAAGGCAAAATTTAAGTATTTCCTCTCCACCTTCCCCAGAGTAGGTGCAAGAGTCAGTATAACGAGCAGGGGAAGTAACATGCAATAAGTATTTAACAGCCGTAACTCGATTTCAAGATGATAGCAAGGGGTAAAAGATTGTGATTGAAGCCATGGTTGGGGTTTATTCACCTCGATTCTTCAATTAAAATTTTTATGATGACGCTTAAACGAAGACTTTCTCTCTATACCATAATCCTTACTCTCACCTTCGTGACTGTTACAACTGCCATTTACTACTTTATTTCACTTGAATTCCTGAAACGAGAACTCTCATCCCAGGGGAGATTGATTATCAGTGAAAATATAACTGTACTTGAAACATACTTTCAAAACACCCGTGCAATCGCTCACTCCGTTGGATCCAATCAGGACCTTGTAAAATTCCTGTTAAATCCAACCCCTTCACTTAAAGACAGGATAGAAAGTGAGTTTTTAAACATCTATAAAAAGGTCCCCCTCGTACAGGCAATTCGCCTCGTTGATTCGACCGGGAAAATAAGAGTTTTCGTTAAAGAGGGGAAAATTCTTTCCAGGATTGCCAGATATAAGAACATAAACCTGAAAAGTAAGACCTTCTTTCAGCAGGCCATAGCCTACCCTGGTAGGGATGTGATTTTTTCAAACATGGAGAGGGGGAAATTGCCTGTTGAAAAGAGTTTCTGCCCCTCAATGGTTCGCGCCATCCTTCCCCTTTACCACAACGATCAGCGACTGGGTTTCCTCGTCCTGAATATCTGGGGGAATAAAATAGGTGAGGCCATAAACGGGCAGGAAGATGCAGGTCGAAAGAGGTCTTTCCTCGTAGAAGTAAACAGAAGGGACAAAAAAAGAAACGGGATCTTTCTCTATCACTGGAACGAAAAGTACGAATTTGCAAATCAATTCCACACAGATTACACTTTTCCTAAAATTTACGGAGAAAAACTGTGGAGCACCCTCGTTTCCCGCCCTTCTGGAGTTCTGAAACTGAGAAATGGAGATGTTCTTTTCTTCGATACATTCAGCCCCTACAACGATAGTTTGCGATACTGGAAGGTGTGTTCTATCCTGAATCACAGGTACTTTTATGGAAGTATCATGATGATCAAAAGGAGCTACTTTGTGATCCTGTTTATTTCCTTAGTCCTCGTGGTATTCTTATCAAACAGAATCAGCGATAGCTTTACAAAACCAATTTCTCATATTGTGGAAAAACTCGAATTCATTGGAAAGGGGAATCTTGAAGCTCAGGTAGATGTCAAGGGAGATTACGAGCTTCAGGTAATTTCCAGTTCTATCAACAACATGACACGATCTTTGAAAAAGTATATAGAGGAACTCCATGAATCGAGGAAGAAACTGGAACTTATGGACAGATTATCGTCCCTGGGCACCCTGTCAGCGGGGATTGCTCATGAGTTGAGTACTCCCCTTAATTCAATAATCATTCTTTCAGATCTTCTTTCCTCTTCACTGCATGGGAAAGATAGAGAAGAGGCCCTGACGATAAAGAATCAGGCGGAGAGGTGCGTTCGCATAATTCAGGGCCTGCGAGAGTTTTCCTCAAGGAAAATTGATGACAAAAGTACAGAACCCATATCTCTCAGTTCCGTTGTAAGAACTCTCGTTCCGATGATTGAACTGTACACACACAAAAAAACCGTAGAGTATCACCTCGAGGAGGGATGTTACATACTGGGTAACAGGGTTCAGATCGAACAGCTAATAATTAATCTTGTTTTAAACTCCGCAGATGCAGTTTCAGATATAAAAGGCGGCAAAATTGTTATAAAAGTTGAGTCTTCTGGGAGTAACTGCAAAATTATAGTCGAGGACAATGGACCTGGAATTCCTGAAGATGTAAAAAACAGAATTTTTGATCCGTTTTTTACCACTAAAGCCGACGGTGAGGGAACAGGTCTGGGATTGTCTATTGTTCATGGCATTGTGAAATCTCACGGTGGTAAAATTGAGGTTAATTCAACACCGGGTAAAGGCACGAGGTTCGTTGTCTCATTTCCCGGAGTGGAGAGAAAAAATCATGAAAATAATGTTGATTGAAGATGATGAAGTTCTTTGCAACACTCTTGCCCGTGTTTTAAAAAAGTATCACAGAGTTGATGCATTCACAGATTCTAAACTTGCAATGGAACACCTTTCTTCGAGTGAATACGATGTGGTGCTAACTGATGTGAAAATGCCAGGCTTTACGGGGATTGATGTTCTCAAAAAGACCCTTGAGCATTCCCCAACGACACATGTAATACTTTTCACAGGATATGGCACTGTAGATGAGGCAGTGAAGGCAATAAAAATGGGAGCATACGACTACATTTTGAAACCGGTTAATATCTCATACCTGATATTGAAACTGGAGCAGATTGAGGATATGAGACTGGTATGCAATGCATGGCGGGATGAAGAAGACGGTCCTGCTTTTATTTTCAAAAGCCCGAAGATGCAGAAAATTATGGATCTCGCATCAAGTGTGGCTTCGACCGACTCGACGATACTTATTACCGGGGAAACCGGTGTGGGGAAAACCCTGCTTGCAAAGTTCATCCACGATAAAAGTCTCCGCAAGGGCAGACCATTTCTATCATTCAACTGTGCCAACATACAGGAATCTCTTTTTGAGGGAGAGCTTTTTGGATACAAAAAGGGTGCCTTTACAGGCGCCACCAGGGACAAAAAAGGAATTGTGGAACTTGCGCATCATGGGACCCTGCTTATAGACGAGATTACTGAAATGCCCATGAACATACAGGCCAAGTTTCTAAAATTCATTGAGGAGAAATCATTCTTTAAACTTGGTGACGAAAAACCAACATCAGTTGATGTCAGGCTCATTTTGACCACCAACTCAGACATTGAAGAGCTCGTAAGAGAAAAGAAGTTCCGTGAAGACCTTTATTACAGAATAAATGTGTTCAGAATCCATATACCACCCCTCCGGGAAAGAAAAGAGGATATACCCCCTCTTTCATCCTTTTTTGTTGAAAAATTCAGGCACATAAATCCAGAAGTCTCAGGCCTTTCAGAAGAGGCCCTCCAGAAACTGATAAACTATGAGTTTCCCGGAAATGTAAGAGAGCTTTCAAATATAATAGAGCGGGCCATGATACTATCCAGGGGGGAAAAATGGATTTTCCCCGGACATATCATCCTGCCAGACAATAACAAAGCTCCCGAAAGTCTGAAATTGGACGATGTTATTAAATCTCATATCCTCTCTGTGATCGAATACACAAACGGTGATAAGGCCAGAGCCGCAAGAATACTCGGAATCGACAGATCAACACTTTACCGAAAGCTCAAGGAGTATGGCATTTTAAAATCTTAAAATTCAACATCCCTTCGATTTGGATGTAGGGTTTTGCAAAACCTGTGCCTTTCCTCCCGCAATAAACCACAGCCGTATTCTGGAATCAAACTTGCAGACACCCCTGAAAAAAGGAGGTTTTTATGAAGAGGCTCATAATCCTCATACTGGTCGCCTTCTCTCTACAGGCCTATGATGCGAAGTCAACCTGTGTGAAGTGTCATTCAGACAGAGAACTCCTCAAAAAACTGGGAGCTCCACAGATGTACATGGACCCGGCAAAGGTGGATGAAGAGGTAAACATGGCTGGTGAACCCACCTGTGTTGACTGCCACCTCGGAAACAACAGAACAATGGATATGGAAAAGGCACACAGAGGACTCCTAAAGCCATTTTACGCAGCCATCGGGAAACATCACAAGTACCAGTATATCGATAGAAGTGTTACAAATTACGACAGAATACTTCCTAAGGGCAAAAAGCGATTCGCTGTGTTGATGAGGAAGCCTACAAATGAGGCGAAGAAAAAGTACGGGATCAAAAAGCTGTTGCAACTACATTATCACGACAGAGATACCGCCACATTTGCCTTTAATATCAAAATTGCCGAAAAAACCTGTGGAAAATGCCACGAGGAGGAGGTCAACGACTACAAACACACATCCATGGCACTCTCCATGTATCAGCGCGCGTTTCAGGACTGGACGAAGTCACCACCAGGACCTCAAAACTGCGGCGTGTGGTTTGCTGACAACTATGAAACTATCAAAGGGGAGTGTACACGGAATTACACCAGAGAAATGGCAAATTCCGCAACGAGGGGCTGTAATAAGTGCCACACATCCTGCCTTGATTGCCATTATGCTGGATATAAAAAATCTGCCACGAGTCACAAATTTCTTGAAAAGCCCGAGGCAATGTCCTGTTACGGTGGGGGCAGAGGCACGATCTGCCATGCAGGTCCCATGGATAGAAGGAGAGGAGCTGGATACATGCGGCAGGAGTTCGCCTTTCCCGCCGGTGAGTTACCGGACGATGTTCACAACAAAAACGGAGTTACCTGCCTGGACTGCCACACCCAACACAACCACGATTTCGGTCATCTTGCTTCCGCCGATGCAAGAAAATCCTGCTCAAAATGCCATAATGAGATAGTACAGGCTGTGAGCACCAGCCGCCATAAAAATGTTGATTGCTCCTCCTGCCATGTACAGAAAGTGGGTGCCTATCAGTTTACTTTCTGGGGACCTGGTCTTTACACGGGAATGTTCAATGTATTTACCAAACACAAACAGTACTATGGAGTGAGAAGTGAACCTCTCCTCGTTAAACACCCTTCAAGGGGTGTGTGGATACCTGTTAAACCATATCCCATGGCCGTATTGAACATCTCAAAGGATGTTAAACCGACTGGATTGATGGTCAGATCCATTCCCCACACCAAGGTTAAGGGACATCCCGAGATCGGGGAGCCTGAGGAATTTGTAGTGGAAAGAACACCGGATAAGATCAACGATTTGTACATCATCACCGGTACTTTTGATGGCCTGAAATACAACAACAAGATGTTGGCCTGGATTCAGATGGACAAGATGTCCCACGCGCTGGGTAAAGGGAGAAACTGTGAGTCCTGCCACAACTCACATGACCAGATCTCCACAACCTGGTACACATATCTGAACATGAAGGATGTTAAAAAGCCATTCAGCGGAAGCTACATTGTAAAGGCAACAAAAGACGGAATTACATTTACAGGTTTTGAAAACCATACTCCGATAATACCGAGAGACGGCAGAAAAATCGAAGACTTTGCCCCATTCCTGAGTGTACCCGAAGCCTGGAATGTCAGGGGAATTGACTTTTCCATACCCTTTGATGAAACAGAGTACGAGAGGGAGCTGAATCTCTACAACATGGTCTATGCTGAGATACATCAACTGAGGATGAAGTACAAAAAGTTAAAAGATCAGGCCATGTTAGAAGAGTTGAGAAAGATCCGGGCTATTTTACCACACAATCCAGAGCTTGCGAGCACCATGATAAAAGAGCTTGCCTCATCCAGATGAGGTTAAGGGGGGGCGCGCCGAAGGCGCGCCCCCTTTTTAACATTACCTCACCAGAATAACTTTCTTTACCCCCTTAAATCCATCATTCACTTTAAGCTGAATAAAGTAAACCCCCGGCTTAAGACCCCTATCACCCTTAACATTCCACCTGTAGCTGTGTGTACCTGCTCCAAGGTCCTTATTCAAGACCTGCTTCACCTTTCTCCCTGTTACATCGAACACACTGATTTCTACATGAGCCTTTGACGGAATGGTGAATCTGATGGTGCCGTGGTTCCTGATGATGTTCGGGAAAACTCCTGCAAATATCGGTTTGTTCACTGATGGTGATGGGGTCTCATTGACACTCAACGGGGAGGCAGTCGTAAACTTTATCGCAAAGGAATCTGAAAGAGGGGCAGCGGCACGATGGTAGGTACCGTTGTAAACATACTGGAGACCATCGTTCTCACTCAAATTTTCAATTCCTGTGGTCATGGATGAAGAGTTTGCAACCTTGAGGTACTGGAACAGGATAGGGGAGTCTCCTGTAGGTGTGGGATAGTAACTGGCATCGTAAATCACCACTTCGAACTTCTCCCTCTGACTCGAGTGCGCGTAATGCCCCACTGAGTCGAATTCCACGACGAGATAATGGTTAACAGTGTCAACGAGGTAGTACACGAAGCCGGTACCACCACCCGTTGCAGGCCTTAGATCATCCCAGAATGGGGCTATCATTTTAATCCCGTCAGAGTGTGGAAGTGGCCTGTTGGAAAATGGGTGAGATGAAATTGATCCTGGTGCCACAAAACCGTTGGAACACACTGAGATTGAAGAAAATGTGCTCCCGTAGTACCTGAATGTGAATCCTGATGGGAGTCTTATAAGTTGAGCATCATCGTCGCCAAGGCTCAGCCTGACACCGGAACTATTTATTTCAATCCAGTTAAACTCAGGCCTCTCGCTGTAGTATCTGTCCGTAATATCGTATGCGTAATATCCGTAGTTGTCGGGACCAACGGGATCTTCAGAGGTGATCTGTCCGACGACAATATCAAAACTCAGGGTATCAATGTAGCCATCAACCGTTCTTACTTCCATGAAGATCGTTGCAGAATGCTCTCTCAGTGTGGCCGGACTGGCGGAGATAAGGATACTATCGGTAGAGGTTGAAACAGAATCCGGCATAATTGTCGGGAAGTGAAGTGTATCATCAGGGATTGTCAGGAAAGTATCTTCTGAATATAGCACGGCATAAGGGGAGTAGGCGATGCCAAGACCTGTATTGGCAATGTCAAATTTGAAGAAAGCGCTCTCGCCCGGGTCAAGCCTCCCGTTGTGCTGAGAAGAGGATGAATCGTTGATAATAAAATCCTCGAAGGCGAAAACCGGTGTTCCAACGAGGCACACAACGGATGAATTCCATGTATCTCCAGAATCAGACATCACCCAGATATTCAACTGGAAGGTGGTACCATTTCCCAATTCTGTGTGAACATAAACAGGGATGGCAGAGAACACAGTGCTGTCCCCTGGTCCAAGGTCCTGAAGTGGATGTGAAGAGGTGTCAAGGACGGTAACACTGGAATCACCACTTACGCGGAAGGACAGGGCGGTTGCAGTATCCATGCCCCAGTTTTTGAATTTGAAAGAGATCTCCACAGTTTCACCTGGATTTATAATGCCATCACCGTTTCCTGAACTCTGGCCGAGAGTATCATCATCAACTGCGGACTTATAGGCTGCGACATAAGGACCACTTGAAATGGGCTGGATTCCGGAGGTGAACGGAATAAGGTTGTACCCTGAAACTGCCAGTTGTATCGAATCTGGTGTAAGCACGGTAATATTCAGGGCTACCTGCCCGGTAGCGTCTGTAATTCCTTTTACATAAAGACTTGTATCCTGCTTGAGTACCACCACGGCACCCTCTACAGGAGTACCTCCGGCAAGGACCGTAACCGTTACGACACTCTGACCGATGGGTACCGTTGCGGGATACTGTACGGTAAGTTCCTGAGGCATAGCAGTTCGAATGGATGTGGCAGGCTCACCGACATAGTTGAACTCTTCAAATTCCGTTCTCGTCTTCTCTGAGTCAGGTGACCAGGGATAGCCCTGTCCATTGGTTAGCACATACCTATCGTACATCCAGTACTTTCCATAGGCGAGAATTCCGCCGGGCTGTGGTATCCTTGTGTTGTATGGATTAATAGAATTGCTGTCCGGATAACCTGGATGGAAATCGGGGAAAAGGGCATCCCAGAAACCTTTATCAAGCTCGTCGTTGTAACCGGAGTAGCTGATCCTCGTCGCACCAATGTAACCTATGGCTCCCCTGTCCTGCATCCTGATAAGTTCCTCTCCAATGGATTCGTAACTCCTCGAGGAATACTCATCAGTTTCACCGTCGAACCATCCAGATTCGCAGTTGGGTGAGAAAAACACAGGCGTCATGTAGGTATTTGTCAGCTGGGGGAGTTCATTAACCGTAAACCTTGGATGTGCCCACCCTTCAGTCGTCCCTCCTCCATTCCTTGAAGCACCATGGTCCCTGTGGTTAACTATCGCAACACCACCATTTATGGCCTGAATGACTCCTGATGTTGAACCCGGGGGATTACCGTCTTCATACTGCCTTATTACTTCGTAGCCGTGTGAATTCAGGTAAACATAAGCCGATTCACTGGTTGCAACGAAGTACCTGCCACTTTCATCGTACGCTGCAAGAAGGATTCTGTTAAACCAGTTAACATCCGTGAATGGGTCGGTTTCATACCTCAGGATTTTTCTCACATAGACGCCGAGCTGCTGTGAATTGTCCACCGATATCCTTCCTACGAAAAGGTCCGGGAAAGGAATGTAGGAGTTTGAATCCATTTCAGCATAATATATGTCAGTTCCAATCCATTCGTTGGTGTATGGGTGATGAAACCTGTAATGAGTGGGAATCAACTCTGCATCACCAACGATGGAGACAAATGTGGGAGCAGGAGACCAGCTGTTATAGGCGTTGAGTATGTAGTTCCTTATCTGATTCGCAGTGGGATTTGGACCGAGCTCAGAAAGTTTCACAACCTTAGCCTGCATGCCTGAAAGCTCCCGCCATTCTACGAGTGGTCTGAGAGAATCGTACAGGCTATCGGGAACAAAGTACAGTATGTCGGCACCAGCAGACTTCCCTGAATACTCAACAGGAGGTGGTATAAGGTTGGAGTTTGCAAGAAGTTTTTTGAAGACATTGTAGAAATAAGGAGATATGAGACGCCTTTCAAAAAATTTGCCTCCTCCAACAAAACTGACACGAATGTCAAGATTCCTGTATATTCTCAATGTTTTTGTTGCGGGGTTGTACTGAACCGGTGCCACGATCAGCGATGTGATGTTAACACCTCTTATCGTGTAAACGGGGGTATGCGAAACAGGCTTCTCCGGATACCAGGTGTTCTCTCTGTAAAAATCATCGTTTCTGGTAAAGTTGACCTCCTCGTTTCCCTGTGGAGTCTCAGGCAGAGCCTCCTGAGCGGGGAAGAGATCTATCCCGTGAACCTCTTCGTAGTTTCCTGTCGTGTACTGAATCCGGATTTCGGCTCCCCGGGGGACGGCAAGCTTGATGGGTATTGTGGGGATTTCAGGCAGGCCCACATTGGCGGTAAATCCACCACCGGGTATGGATACCCTTATGAAAGATTCTCCCTCAATATTAACATCCTGAAGTACGAGCTTGTTTGTAGAGACACGGAGGGTTACTCCAGCAGGGGTTGAGGAGATGACCTCTGTACTATTACTGCCTGATCCATAGACAGTTTCCGGGCCAAACCTCAGGTTGGAGGAGAAGGCAAGACCCAGAAACAGAATTGACGATATTACGATTTTACGCACAGCACTACCTCCCTGTTACCAAGATTTTTTTCACGAAAGATCTTTTAGCTGTTTTTAAGACAACAAAGTAAAGACCGGGTCTAAAGTTACCCGGTATGGTAATCTCGTGATTACCCGCACTGTATGCTTTTTGGGGAACTGATTTAATGAGTCTTCCTGTGACATCGAAGAAGGAGACACCCACAGTGGTTCTCTCAGGGAGGAAAAACTCTATCCTGCCTTGAGAACTCTTCAGGAGGATATTTGAGTTGAGGTTGAATGAAAGATTTTTAACCGGAATACTTTCAGAAACACCAACGGGTCTGTAACCGGATATCCTGATGTCATCCACATAGAATCCGTCTCTCGTTACAGATCCGTCACTTGTAAAGTGGAACCTGATGTAAACGGTATCACCTGTAAAAGAGGACAGATCTACGGTGTCAGCCACCCAACGGGTCTGATTACCCGTGTAGGTCTTTAAACGCTGCCAGCTGGTACCATCGGATGAGACTTCGAAGTAAACGAAATCCCATCCACTCTCGATTTGATAATAGGTGTAGTAGGTAACCATGGCGGATCTCAGACCGGTTAAGTCTATCGGATGACTGTACACGGCGAAGGTATTCTGGTTATTTCGATAAGATCCACCTGGAGAGTCGGTTAAACTGTGACTGGGTGAATGGTATCTTGATGTCGTGAGACCCCATGACCCGGTAGTGGTCCAGTCTGCAAGAGTTTCTTCAAAATCGTCCTGAACCATCACCTGAGGCTCTCCAATAGGAAGAACGAGTCTGAAGGGTTGCTCGAAGCCACCTCTGGCCGACACATCGATGGCCAGATCCAGGGCCATACCTGCTCCTGCTTGATTTGAGAGTGCAATTCTGATGGGTGTTTCACATGAAACATGCCCGCCAGGGAAAGTTCCAACGCTTCCAGCAGACACGGTGGGAGTCAAGACATGTCCTGAAAGGGTGTCAATATTTGCTGAGAGCGTCACATCCTCCCCCGTCTCAAAAGGAGATAGATTATCGAGAGACAGGTAAACGAGTATGGTGTCTCCAGGATTAATGGAAGAACTTCCATTTTGATTCACCACTGAATCCAGGCCGAGCTCAAAAAACAGCCCTGAAGCCTTCAACACAAACATATTCAACGGTATGTTCTCGTTGATCTGCTCGAGTATGATGTTTGTATCAGGTTGCCAGAAGCTCTCTCCCACTTCAACCACAAAGGAAAGTGCACGGGGTTTTTGAAC
>JALSOY010000097.1 GCA_026986235.1 Caldifarciminota bacterium | reverse complement strand
ATTACAGTCAGAGCCGTGTGCCAGGGCTGCTTTAAGATATTCACTCCCAGAACGAGGATTACAAATCCCACCAGACCTCTTATCCACCTGTGCAGTGATGTCTGTTTATAAAGTCTCATGATGCGAACTTTTCTCTCAGGACCTTTTTGTCGATTTTGCCCACACTGGTCTTTGGGAGTGCATCCAGGAAGTAAATACTGTCGGGTACTGCCCACTTGGTTATGGTGCCGTCCTCAACAAACTTTTCAAGGTGTTTTTTAAGATCCTCTTCCGTTACCTTACCCCTGTATTCAGGTTTCAGAACCACGAGGGCAATGGGTCTTTCGTCCCATTTTTCGTCGGGTATCCCGATTACTGCGGCCTCCAGAACGGCCTCGTGTAAGCTAAGCAGGTTTTCAAGGGTGAGGGAGGATATCCATTCGCCTCCACTCTTTATCACATCCTTCAACCTATCTTTTATAGTAATGTAGCCATATTCATCCACAACCGCAACATCTCTGGTGTGTAGCCATCCACCCCTCCATAGCTCTTCTGTCTTTTCAGGGTCCTTGAGGTACTCCGGAGTAAGCCACGGAGTCCTTACAACAATTTCTCCCATGTCTTTACCATCAGGCTTCACATCGGTCATGTCCTCGTGCACGACTCTGAGCTGAACCAGGGGAACGGGAATTCCCGTCTTGATTTTGAAGTCAAATTTCTCCTCTTCAGGAAGTTTTGCAACCTTTTTGGTAAAGTTCGCAATGGTGAGCACAGGCGCAGTTTCGGAAAGGCCGTAACCAGCAACCACAATTATACCTTTCTTCTCAGCGGCAAGGGCAAGTCCTTTTGGAAGCTTCGCACCACCTATCACCACCTTCCATCCCGGTAACTTCACACCCTCGGGTATGGCGCTAACAATCATCTGAAGGATTGTCGGGACGCAGTGGGTGAAGGTAACCTTTTCCTCAAGTACAAGTTTCATGATCATCTTCGGTTCGTATCTTCCGGGATAAACCTGCTTCGTACCGAGCAATGTGGCAAGATAGGGAACTCCCCAGGCGTGAACATGAAACATGGGAGTCAGGGGCATGTAAACATCATTTGTGGTGAAAGGTGCATCGGTTATGTAAGCCGACTGGTTTAGACCGAGTGCAAAGGTATGAAGAACGAGCTGACGGTGGGTGAAGTACACCCCTTTGGGTTTACCTGTCGTCCCCGTTGTATAACCCAGAGTTGCAACCGTATCTTCTTCAAGATCAGGGAACTCAAAACCTTCGTCTCCTTCCTCAAGAAGTTTCTCGTATTCCATATCCGTCAGGGGAGTTTCAGGCATTTCGTCATCTGTAAGTACGACATATTTTTTGATCAGTGGCAGTTTATCTCTGGCCTGTTCAACGAGGGGGAGAAAGTCCTTGTTGATAAACATTACTTCGTCCTCTGCGTGATTGAGAATATACAGTATATCAGCAGGCGCCAATCTTACATTCACATTGTGTAATACGGCTCCGATCATGGGAACGGCAAAGTAAAGCTCAAGATACCTGTGGGAATCCCATTCGAGAACGGCTACCCTGCTGCCTTTTTTCACCCCCAACTTTTGAAGAGCAGAGGCAAGCCTTCTGACCCTTCTGTCAAAATCTCTGTAGGTGTGCCTAACGAGATCCCTGTAAACGATCTCCTCATCCGGAGCATACCTTACACCATGCTCCAGTAGATGCTTTATCTGTAAATTAAACTCATACATGGGGTTACCTCCCTTTTTCAAAGAACCTACCCTATTTTAACAACCTTTGACTGAAAATTCAAATTTTCCCGGTGGACGATTTTACAGCAATATCTATTTTCATGTTCAAAAAAAATCCACTTTCAGTGATTCTTCCGAATTTACAGCCTGCACACGAAGATTCTCCACCTTAGAATTCAATTTTAAAATGGCGATAATTCCGGAATTAAATTCAGGTAAAAAGATTCATTGTAATTCCGCCACAATCCCTTTAAAATGCCTGTATGTCCATTGTTACTCCTATTAAAACAGCTTATACCGGATTAAAAGCCAATAAACTCAGGTCGATCCTGACCACTCTGGGGATAATTATCGGAGTGGGAACAGTTATATCCATGGTTTCTATAATTGACGGGATGAACCGGTATGTCTATTCCGTTCTGGGAGACCTGGGGACCAGGACTGTCTATGTACAGAAGTGGGAATGGATCATCATGGGCGGTTCTCAAACAAAGATGAGGAAACTCTGGAGGGAGGTGGAGAGACGGAAGGGCTTTACTCTCGAAGATGCAGAAGCCATAAAGAAGCTCAGTGTGGTCGAAAATGTGGCACCTTTCCAGCCCATAATTGCAGGCAAGCTCAAATACAGATCAAACTCTGTAGATTGCAGTAACATCGTGGGTACGGACAGGGAGTACATATACATTACAGGCTATGAGATCCAGAGGGGCAGGAACTTTACTGACCAGGATATAACCCGCAGCCGCAGGGTCGTTATTCTCGGAAGTTACATTTCGAAAAATCTCTTCGGAGATAAAAATCCCCTGGGTAAACGGATTTCCTTTAGAGGTCACAAGTTCACTGTTATAGGCGTCTTAAAGGAAAAGGGGGAGTTCATGGGGAACAATCTGGACGACATGATGTTGATACCGGTAACAACCGCTCTGAAGTACTATTACAACCCCAGGATAAGGCCCTACAGGGTCTGGTATTCCTTCAGAATCCTCGTAAAATTCAGGGACGATGTTCCCCTGAAGAAGGGACTTGAAATACTTGAGGAACTTATAAGGATCAGGCGGGGCTTGAGGTTTGATCAGAATAACGACTTTGCATTGAATACGAGCGAGATGCTCCTTTCTGCGTACAGAAAACTCACATCAGGTATATTTATCGCGATGATAGGCATAGCGTCTCTGGCGCTCATCGTGGGTGGAATTGGTATCATGAACATTATGCTCGTATCAGTAACTGAGAGAACAAGGGAGATTGGCATCAGAATGGCGGTGGGGGCAAAAAGAAGAGACATACTATATCAGTTTCTGTTTGAATCGATTTTCCTGACATCCCTCGGTGGTATCATTGGCGTTCTTCTTGGATTTTCCATTGCGAAGATCGTAGATGTCACAACCCCACTACCTGCATCCATGCCCGTCTGGAGTGTACTTTTGGGTCTTGGTTTCTCCAGTCTCGTGGGGCTATTTTTCGGAATTTATCCTGCCAACAAGGCGAGTAAAATGGATCCCATTGAGGCTTTAAGGTATGAATAAAACGGAGGTCCTATCATGGATATTTTAAGAATTTTCTACGACCCTGTGAAAGTTTTTAGAAAAAGGGAAATGGACGAGGGGATTAACCCCTGGATCATCTTTGGAGGTATAGTGGTCGTCTCTGTCATTATCTACCTCCTCTCCTTTAAACACCAGTACCCCTATCTTATGGAGCAGATTTCCCAAAGGTTGCAGAACCTACCGGAGGAGCAGAGACAGCAGGCCCTACAGAAATTTACAAAAGAAAGACTTCTCATCTCCGGTCTCGTGACCGTAATTCTTATGGTACCCGTTAAACTCCTCTTTCAGGGTCTGATATTTCAGCAGGTCTTCTCCATCTGGGGCAACATCAGGTCTTTCGCAGACAGCCTCTATGTCGTGGTTTACGCCAACATTATCAGCCTGGCCTCTCAGATCCTCAAGCTCATTATAGAGTATGCAACCGGTAAGCCTTTCGTGAGCTTCGACCTATCTATTTTCTTTAAAAATAAGGGCACCCTTTACAGAGTTATGTCAAATGTGGACATATTTACCATCCTGTCGCTTTCAGTCATGGCAATTGGATTTTCTGAACTTGCCCGGGTGAATCGCGAAAGAAGTTTCACAGTAGTCTTTGGACTGTGGTTATTGTATCTCGTTGCTTTAGGACTGATTTTCGCGATGGGAGGTAGCGGATGGTTACGCTTTTAATCTCCATCCTGCTGGTTTCAGATACACTCACACTATATCCAGAGGATGCTGTGAGACTTGCACTCGAGAAGAACTTCGAGATAAGAGAGGCCATTTATCGGCTGGAGTCAGCAGAGATCCAGAAAAAGGAGGCTCTTTTCAGCCTCATCCCCTCCGGCACACTGTACGGAAATTACTCTAAGTACAGACAGGAAGGGAAAACCTTTGAAAAGAGGGGATACACCTTCAACCTCGAACAGAGTATTTTTGACCCGGAAAAATTCGTTTCGTACTATTCGGCAAAAAACAATCTGAAGATCCAGCATCTCACATATTCAAACCTGAAGGCAGATGTCACCGTGAAAACCCTGAAGCTTTACTACAGGGTTTTGACGATCCGGGAGAAAGTGGATTACCTCAGGCAGACTGTGGAACTCGCAAGAAAGGAGTTTGAAACGCTTAAAGAAAGGCAGAGTGCCGGGCTGGCAACTGAACTTGATGTTCTCCGCGGGAGAATCAATTATCTTCAGAATCAAAACAGCATGAAACAGGCGGAAATTGAGCTGGAAAGAGCAAAAAGGGAGCTGAAATTCCAGCTCGGTATCCCTGCTGAAACGGAGATCATGATAGGTGTAAAGGGAATACCCTTCGAAAACTTCCGTATGCAACTATCAAGAGACATCGTCGATTCAATAGTCAGATTGAAGGAGGCCTACCGGAAAGTCCTGCTTCAGGCAGAAAATGCAGAATGGAACCATAAAAGGGCACTTTTCTCCTTTCTACCGAAAGTTTACCTTGGATTTCGTAAAGTCCACGACACTATTAACCCCGGATATTCCTCAGATTATTCAACCTCAGGCTTTTATGTTAATTTTTCTATTAATCTCAACTCCTATCCGTTTAATGTCAGGTTGCAGAAGAAAGAGGTTCAGCTAATGAGACTCTACCACAAGAAAACAACCTACAGCATTCTAAAGAATATAGATGACGCCTACGACGGCTATAAGGCTGCTATTCACGATCTTGAGCTTCAGCGTGAAAATCAGAAACTTGCCAGTCTCCTCTATGAAAAGTCATACCAGGAATACCGGGCGGGTAAGATAACATCACTCGAGTACTTTGATGCCCAGGTAAGGCTCAGGGAGGCCAACCTCAGGCTAATTGAAGCCCGTTACAACTACTATGTTTCACTTATAAGCTTAAAAACATTGCTTGGATTGGAGGTTTTGAGATGAAAAAAATCCTGATTGGTTTTGTCGTCTTATTGATTGTCGCCGCTTTCGTGATTTTGAATCTAAAAAAGGGTGGAGAAGAGGCCGGTAAAACGGTCTTTTTTGACACAGTAAAGAGGGGGAAGATCGTGACGAAAGTGTCAGCTGAGGGAGAGATAAGGGCCAGAGTTCAGGTTGACATCAGCTCAGATGTGATGGGTAGAATAGAAAAATTCTATGTGGATGTGGGAGACTCCGTTAAAACAGGCCAGAAACTACTGAAGATTGAGGCCGGAACTTACGAAGCAAAGGTAAAGAGACAGAGAGCTATCCTCGAGGCAGACATTGCAAGGCTCAGTAACCTGGAGTACTCGTACAGGAGGGCAAAAAAGCTATTCAAGAAGGGGGTGATACCGGAGGCTGAGTTCCAGGATGTTGAATCAAGGTTCAGGGCACAGGTTGCGCAGGTAAAGGCAGACAGCTTTTTACTCGAGCAATTCTTAGAAGATTTAAGGAAAACACTGATAAAGTCTCCCATAGACGGTATCGTTCTTTCGAGAAACAAGGAGGAGGGCGAGATGGTGGTGGTGGGTACCATGAACACACCCGGAACAGTCATTATGACCCTTGCAAATCTCTCTGAAATCCTCGTTAAGGCGGAAGTGGACGAGACCGAGATCGTGGGCATCAAAGAGGGAGACCCGGTTGAAATCACCGTGGATGCGATGCCTGACTCTGTTTTTCACGGAGTCGTCGCCTCTATCGGAGGCTACCCAAAACTGTCATCTACTGGTAGCGAAACCTCCGTAACATATCCTGTTGAGATTTCCATTGAAGGGGGATCGCACGGCCTCCTTCCCGGCATGTCCGCATCCTGCGAGATCATCGTTGATACCCGGGAAAATGCCCTGAAGGTCCCCATTTCAGCCATAGGAACACGAAAAATTGATGGAGTGGAAAGGGATGTGGTATTCGTTTACAAAAACGGCATTGCGCATCTCACCCCGATTAAAACGGGGATCTCCGACGACAGATTCGCAGAAGTTACTGAAGGCCTGAGCGAGGGAGATACCATCCTCACAGGTCCTTTCAGAATTCTAAAAAGGCTCAAAGACGGCGAAAAAGTCAAAATCACCAAGCGAAAGGAGTACTTTGGCAAAAAATGAGCCTCATAGAAACCCGGGATCTTGTGAAAATCTACAGACTTGACGGTGTAGAAGTACCGGCATTGCGGGGAATTTCGCTTAAGATCGATATAGGAGAGTATGTTTCCATAATGGGACCTTCAGGATCAGGAAAATCCACCCTCATGCACATACTTGGGTGTCTTGACCGACCTACCTCGGGCAAATACTACCTCGATGGCCTTGACATCTCCGAACTTGACGAAGACAGACTTGCGGAAATCAGGCGCGAAAAAATAGGCTTCGTCTTCCAGAACTTCAACCTGCTCCCTCGGATTACAAATATTGAAAATGTGGAGCTACCCATGACCTATGCAGGTGTCCCATCAAAAGAGAGAAGAAAGAGGGCAATGGCACTCCTGGAGAGGGTGGGACTGTCTCACAGGGCCTTTCACCGACCAACTGAAATTTCCGGTGGCGAGGCACAGAGGGTCGCCATCGCAAGAGCTCTGGCTAATGATCCGGCCATCATACTGGCAGACGAGCCCACGGGTAACCTTGATACCAGAACGGGCAGGGAAATCATGAACCTCTTTGAAGAGCTAAATTCTGAAGGTAGAACGGTGATCGTCGTCACCCATGATCCCGAGGTCAGCGCAAAAACAAAAAGAATTATCCGGATAAGAGACGGTATGCTTGAGAAATGATAATCGTCGGGGGAACCGGTAAAATTGGCTCTGAACTCGTAAAACATTTTTCAAGAATAGTTAATGTGCTCTTCACATACCGATCAAACGAGGCCCTTGCAAAACTACTCTCAAGACAAACCGGTGCAAAAGCCGTACGCCTTGACCTCGAGGATCCTGATGTTGAAAAAATACCCGTATCAGAACACAATACTGCCGTGATTTCTGCGGGAAAGCTTTTCTACGGCAACACCCTGGATTTCAAAACAATGGAAAAAGGCATAAGGATCAACCTCACCGGAATAAGCTACATAACCTTTTATTTTGCTCAGAACGGAATTAAAAACATCATCCTCATTACAGACATCAGCGGCACCATCCCCTACACGAACCATCCTGTGAACTCAATTGCAGCTGCAGGCCAGCACATGCTCACGAAAACTGTTGCAAAAATCTTTGCCCCCCGTGTTCTCGCCAACGCCATTGCCCTGGGCGCAATTTCAGAGCCCTTTTCGGGATACTCCTACCGCCTGCCTATGAAAAGACTTCCTGAACCGGGTGAACTCATAAGGCTCGTTGAGTTCCTCGCCTTCGAAAATACCTATTTAACAGGGGAAATTATCAGGCTTGACGGCGGAAGAAACCTCATTTAACCTCCTTTGAGGAGGCAAAGACGACCAGATTAACACCCACGATTATCAGAATTCCTCCAACGAGCTGTCTCAAAGTAATAAATTTTCCAAGGAAAATCACACTGCCAAGGGTTACAAGTAGTGGCTGGATGGACTTGATTATGGAGACATCCGCCGCTTTCAGATACTTCAATGCCTGAAAGACAGAAAATGTTGCCACGACCGGCCCCATGGTCGCCCCGAGAATAATAAATGGAACTGACCTTTTATCCGGCAATTCAATACCCCCTGCCTGAGTGATGAGATAAATCGTGTAAACCGCTAAAAGGGAGAACACCCTGAAGGTAACCATAAAAAAGGGTGGAATGTCCCTAACTTTTAACCTGACCAGAACCGAATTCAAAGAAAACATCATCGTAATCACCACGACCACAAGAATCTTCAGGATATCACCCGCAGGTGAAGCTCCTGTTATGATGAGAACACCGGAGATTGCAACCAGCCCCCCGATTATTTCAATTGCATTCAGCCTCTCTTTCAGAATCCCAAATGCCCAGACTGCCACAAAAACAGGGCTGAGATTCCCCACAAAGGCGAGAATGGAAGGATTCATTACCCTGAGCAGGTAAAAGAATGTGAATGTCCCAACAGCCTCTGACATTCCGAAATAGATGAAAAACACCGTATGGGCCTTAAGACTCTTCCAGAACCCACGAACACTCTTTTTAACTATGAAAAAACTCAAAAGAGCAGCATAAAGGAACCACCAGAAGAGAAAGACCTCGATCCTCGTGTACTCCTGTGCGAACCTCGCAAGGATATAAACCGAAGAGTAACCCACGGCCGAAACGATGGCGTAAAGGGTACCCTTTAACCTGTCTTTTTTCATAATCTGAAAATCCACATGTACAGCCAGAACAGGCTATAAAGTGCAAGAACAGACGGAAAGAGCATTCTGTAAAGTTTTGCAGTGTCAGCCCGGAAATAAGTTTTTGTAACTGCAAGACACAGATGGGCCGGAGAAAGGAGTACACCCATGAATCCACTAACATAGGCTATAAAAATCATATCGAGGTTTTCGCCTAAAATTCCCATTAACACAGGAAACCCGACGCCTATGTACGCAGAATTGACACCGGTCAAAAAACCCACAAGGAAGGGTATCAAAACAAGTGGAACAACGGGTGAAAATCCCCATCTCACCATTTCACCGGGCAGGTGTTCCATCACTCCGGAAACCTCAAGCTCACTTTTAAAGACCATAACGGATACGAGTATGAGGAAAATCTTCCAGGAAAACCCCTTTTTGAGTGATGCCAGAACATCACGCAAAGATGCCCGATAGATCAGTACAACGAGGAGAAAAACCGCTGAAAGCCCGTAGATAAGATCCAGCCTGAGGATCATGACGAGTGTAACGATTACATAAATTGGCCAGAGGACCACCACGAAATCAAGGATTTTCCATACTGAAATCTCTCCGACTTCCCTGACAGATGGAATCCTTCTCATTAGCAGGAAAATCCCTATTAAAACAGCTACCAGGACCATTGGAACCTGTCTGAGTCCTATTTTCCATACGGGAACACCTGTTATGGCTGAAGCAAGAATAAGCCCTGGATAAAGCGGCCATGAGTACTCCCAGATGTGACGAAACCAGTAGTTGAAAAAGGTCAGCTCCTCCCTTGAAACATTCAACTTCTTTCCTATCTCCTCTGCCAGAGGCGCAGAAAGCATGGCACCTGAAGGCATGGGTAGTAAACCTATAATTGCAGAGGGCATAATAAAAGCCAGCCTCTGATCCCTGAATATTCCTTCAACTGAGGAGACAAACCTTGTAAGATAACCGGATCTGTACAACACCTCACCAAAAGAAATTATGAGCCAGACTGCAAGGATTAAACGAACCGTGGAACGCCCCAGGATCCCCTCTCTAAAAGCCTGAAGGACAACATCAATCGGGATCTTGAAAAGAAGCGCAACGATCAATGAAAGAACGGCGATCACGAGCCATATATCCTGCCTCAAAACAAGCAGAATGATGGCAAAAATAAAGGCAATACCAAACTTCAGGGTCACCATGATGCCGAATTATAAGGTGGTACAAACGGAGTTCAAATTCGTTCGTATTACGAACTACTTCCGTCCCCTGAGTACCTTAAAAGATCTGCCGAAATCCACAAGAAGGGTCTTGACTGCAAGCCTCGCTTTCACGACACTCTTCGTATCACAGGTCTTTTCCATCTCCACAAGCCTGTTAAGGATCTTTATGTCCTCAACCAAAAAATCTGCCTGGGTCTTCAGTCTGACATCCCTGTATCCGTACTTTTCAAATGTCTCCTTTAGTAAGGTAAAATCAATAAAAAATGTGATATCCTGCTCCCCGGGATCCTTAAGGAAACTTTTCCCCGGCCTGTGTTTCCTGTAAGTTTGAATGGTGCCCCACGGAAATTTCTTTACAAGTTCGTTCCTCTCAAATCCATAGTCTATCACTATAAATTCACCTGTATGCCTTTTTGAAAGTTCGCGGACGAATTCATCCCATCCACGCGGTAATACCAAAAACTCTACATCCCCGTACTCAAGGAGAATACTCCTTACACTTTCATCTGCATCCCGATAAACGAAACGGAAATTTTCGTCAACGAGAACCTCCTGCCACCCTTTTTCGGTTCTCCTGTAAAGGTCGAACGGGAATGCGTCAAAAAGCTCGTTTGACAGAAACACACCATCAAATGCAGGGACACTCTTAATGTCATGAAACCACTTTACTCTATTTTTAAATGGTTTCAGAACTTCAAATTCAATTTTCTTCATGTGTTCACTTCTTTCAACGATCCAGTATTCACCATCGTACACCTGTAGAATGTCATGGGCGAGCCATCCCTTTCCGGCACCGGCTTCGAGAACAACTCCTGCCCCTCTTTCCTGTAAATAATCTCCAATGGCTTCTCCAAATATGGGATGCAGATCAGGTGCGGTGTAGAAATCCCCGTCTTTTCCCGTTACTGTCCTGCTGTAGTACCCGTGAACGGGATGGTAGAGGGCAAGCTCAACGAAACGACTGATCTTAAGAGGAGCTTCCTTACGGATTATCTTCTCTATCCATCCCATCTTCCCAGGATTCCGTGATAACGGACCAGGTAGTACAACGATATGAGGGAAAACAGAAGAAGCTCCCTGCGATTTCCTGTAACATAGGCCATGTAAACGCCAATCAGGGAAATTATCAAAGAAGGTGAGTACACAACCACCTCCAGTGCTTTTCTCCGCAGATTTAACCCCCTGAGGAGAATTAGAAGGAATCTACCGGTGAGGAAAATAATAACACTTATTAAGAAGAGGGAAAGTCTGTACATCTGAACGAGCTGAGGGCTCATTCGCAATCCAGAAGCAGGTAGCAAAAAGTAACCGTAAACCCATGTGATAAGGTTGAGAAGCAGGAAAATCGTTATTATCAATGGGAGATCAGGGAGGTGAATTCTTTGACGATCCGTCCCGTCATCTCCGGCTCTTTAACGATAACGAGTATGGAATCGTCACCTGCCAGGGTGCCGAGTATCCCATCGTACTTCAGTTCATCTATAAGTGCCGCCACTCCATGAGCATTCCCGGGGGATGTCTTTATCAGTATAAGATTACCCGTGTAATCTATGGATTCGACGAAGTTTTCAAAGGCAACCTTGATCTTCTCCCATACCCTGCTGGTCTGACCCTTCTGTATAAGCTCGTACTTGTAAATACCGGGTTTAATACGAACCTTCACCACCCCCATTTCCTGAAGATCCCGTGAAATCGTGGCCTGAGTGGTCTCTATACCCCGCTTCTTGAGCTCTTCAAGGAGCTGGTATTGCTCACCTATCTCCTTCTCTTCAAGTATCTGCTTTATTAATTTTTGCCTTTCACGCTTCTGCCTCATATTCAATGAACACGCATAATTATACAAGCAAAACCGTATATCTGTCAATTTCCCGGTTGAGGCCGTTCGAAAAATATTTTTCTTTTTCAACTTAATTTGCAGATAGAGATGATTCTTCGGTTATCAACCCCTTGAGACACCTTGCTGAGGGAGAGAAATTCTCAAAAATCCCCCTTGGTGAAGGGGGATTGAAAATTAAGCGGTAAACATCCCCCTTTGTCCCCCTTCTGTCGAAGGGGGATTGTCGTTTCCAAAATTCGTCCCTGGAGAAGTGGGATCCCCTCGTAAATTCCACTGGTGAAGGGATCCCTCCTCCTAAAATCCCCCTTGGTGAAGGGGGATACAGGGGGATCGTATCTTTAGCCGTATGTATCCCCTTTTGTCCCCCTTCTTGTGAAGGGAGATCTGGGTTTCTAAAGTTCCCCTTTGAAAAAGGGATTTTTAAAGCCCCTGTGGCATGAGGGGGGATTATTCGAACACCCTCAAGGAATCGTTCAGTCCATGTATCTGCCGCCGTTTATATCCACCACCTCACCAGTAATGTAATCGTTTTCCAGCAGAAAAATCACGGTATGGGCAATCTCCTCAGGTGTTGCAATCCTTCCAAGGGGCGTTATCCTTGCGAGCCTTTCTTTTATTTCATCTGGAATCATCTCAGTATCAACAGGCCCCGGTGCCACGGCGTTGACAGCAATTCTCCTCCCTGCAAGTTCTGAAGCAAGTGCAAATGTTAAACCAATGAGACCCGCCTTTGAGGCGGCATAGTGCGGACCCGCAACGCCACCCATCTTGCCCGCAATGGACGAGATATTCACTATCTTACCTCCATCCGGCATGTACCTGAGAACTTCACGGGTCACCAGAAATGCACCGCGAAGGTTTATTCCAAGCAACCAGTCCCATTCGTCGTCAGTAATATCAACCGTCCTGTAATTTTTCGGGAACACACCGGCGTTGTTTATCAGAATGTCCACGCGGCCAAACCTCTCCACGAACTGTCTCACCATCATCTTTACACTCCTGGCATCAGACACATCGGCCTTCAGCATCATTCCTCTGACACCCCTTTTTTCCACCTCTTTGAGAACTCTCGAAGCCTCTTTCTCCCTCCTCACAAAGTTTATACCCACATTCACCCCTCTTTCTGCAAGGGCAATGGCAACTGCCCTCCCGATTCCACGGGACCCACCTGTTACTATTGCATTCAAACCCCTCAACTCCATCTTCTACCTCCCTGTAATGATTGAAAAACCACCAATTAGAAGAACATAGAGAACCACAAGGCGAAAATTCTTTTCATTTACTTTCGTGTGAAGCAGCTCCCCGGTCAGGAGACTGACGGCCACTACGGGCAAAAAAACAAGGGATTTCAGAATCTTTCCATAACCAGATATCCCCATAGTTACATAGGCGACGACGAGGAAGATGTCCATAACTATCCAGAGAAGTGCAAGAGTGCTTCTGAAGGATGACTTATCCAGATCCAGCTTATTCAGGACATAAACGAGAAGTGGACCTCCGGAGGCATACATTCCCTCCACAACACCTGAACCAAAAACAAAAAGGTTAAGTATCCCGGGCCTCAACCTTTCCTCCTTTCCGCGGTAAAAATTAAAAAGTTCAAATATTGCAAGAAAACTGACAACGAGTCCGAGGAGACTCTTTGATCCTCCGGCGTATGTTTTAAAAATTGAAAGTCCGAAGACGGCACCCGCAAACATGAGTGGTATTATTTTCCTGAATAACAGTTCCAGTTCCACATGAGAAAAGTGTTTCAAAATTATGTAAAGGTTCAAAATCAGGTCAAGCATTACCAGAACAGGTAAAATCTCCCTGATGGGGTAGAAGAAAGAGCCAAAAGTTATCGCAAGTACAATACTTCCAAATCCCGTCATCGCCTGGATCGTGTAGGAAACAAAAATTATGGCGCCCAGGATCAATTCCATTTTAGAATTTTTTCTCGCCGTAAAGTCCAACCACTTTTATAACAAGGAAGAATACAGTTCCTATTGCGGCAAAAATCAGGGTGGTAAAAAGGGTACTCCATTTCCACCAGAAGGGACCGTTGATCAAAATGGTGAGCGTACCGATGATCGGTACAACAAAGATGTTCATAATACCAATCTCCTTCGCCACCGGTGTCTGAAATTCTGGATCAACTATTCTAAGAAGTAAAAGTCCACTTGAGACGGTGCCTGTTACAGTCCCGTAAATCGCGGCAATCCTTTCGAGGTTGTACGAAGGAAGCCTCCTGCCAAAGAACACCACGAAAAAAGTTGTTAAAACTCCTGCGAGAATGGAAATTGTAAGGAGTGGGATTACATGCGACGCCAGTATGGAGACCTGAATCCCGGCACCTGTGGCGACTATCAGGTAATCAACGGC
>JALSOY010000096.1 GCA_026986235.1 Caldifarciminota bacterium | reverse complement strand
GGAAAACCACATTTATCAGGGTAAAGCTCAAACCTGCCACCATTAAACTCCACGAGGTCGTTGTAAGGGCAAGGAGTTTCGAGCTCGAAAAGTATGCGACCTGGAAGGAGAGTCGTGTCCGTATCCGGCCGTCCATACAGGATGTGCCTGCGGACGAAATCCTCAAATCAGTCGCTGGATTCACGAGGGGTAGTTATGACGAATGGCATCTCAGGGGCGGCAGATCCGATGACATCGCCTTCTATGTTGATGGAATCCCCGTTACAGATCCCCTGAGAGGTGGAAATGCAGCGGAATTCAATCCATGGGCACTGAATCAGATATCTATCTTTGCCGGCAGTTTCTCCGCCAATTTCGGAGCCGCACTCTCCGGCGTTGTTTCCGCCACCACATGGAAGCCTGAAAAGTACGGCTTAAATTTTGCTATCAACATAGAAACTCCATACATTTACGGACTCTCCACAGAGTCCCCTTACAGGAGAAAAGATGCCTTCGCTCCTGACGCCTATGATTTCCTGAGAGATTCAAGCGGTAATTCTCTCTACAAACCACCCGCGCGGCTCTCGAGCCCGTCCATAAAGGTGAGAATTGGTCAGAAGTTAAAAGGCGGTTACTGGGGTGTAACTCTTGTTAGAACCACAGAGGATTCTTATCTTCCCTTTGGATACAAAAAAACACTGGGATTGGAAGGGAAAATAGGCTTTACAACCGGTTCCTTCCGGCTTGATTTCCCATTTGAACTATCAGGAAAGGAGGGAAAAAGTTACAGTCACAGGTGGAAGTACAGGCCGGATGGTTACCCCTCGTACAGGCGCAAGTTTGGGAGATTTTCTCTCAATTTGAGTGGTTTGTTGCGTGACAATCTTACTCTGGAGGCAACGGCGGGAATAAAAACTGGAAATAACTTCAGGGGTTACGACGAAGATTCCATGCCCTGGACTTACAGTAATCCACGAACTGACGAGTGGGCTGAGTTTTATATAGACGGGCAGGCACCTGTTTACAGGAAGGACCGTTACACCAGTTTTTACGGACACATAAAGGGAATTTTGCAGGTCGGACACCACGAATTGAGCACCGGCGTGGAGGTTCAAAAACACTGGTTTCATGTCAGGGAATGGGAAAGGTTTTATCTGTTCGGATACATTGGTGAAGGACACATGAGCACCTACGATGTTTCCCCCCGTCAGTTTGCAGTTTACCTGCAGGATAAAATCGAATACCCCGGATTTTTTCTCAACCTTGGTTTTAGAGCTGAAGGAACATTTCCCGGCGTTTCCTTCTGGGAGAACATGGAATCACCCCTTTCAAGGAAGGTAAAGGTACCGGGAAGGGTTTACATATCCCCGAGGATAGGTCTTGCCTACCCTGTGACGGATAGGATTGTATTCCACCTGTCTTACGGTAGATTTATCAAGAATCCACCGATGGATGCTTTATACAGGAACCTCCAGTACAGGGATCATCCGGAAAGGATGCCAAAGACCCTTGTTTTGATCGGGAATCCCTTCCTCAGGCCGGAGAGAACGGTGACATACGAGGTGGGGATAAAGGTTTTGGCCGATCCTTTAAGGTTTGACCTTACTCTATTTGCAAAGGATGTGTGGGATCTTCTTTCCACACGGCATGTGCTGAACTTTCCATTTGACTATAACTATTATTACAACGGGGATTTTGCCACAATCCGAGGTTTTGAAGTGGACGCCTCCTGGAAATTAGGGATATTCAGTTTCAATGCCGGATACATGTATCAGGTGGCACTGGGTAACAGATCCTTTCCACTCAGGGCCTTCTATGACGCCTACATGGGGTTACCCGAGGAGATGATGGAATATCCACTCGATTACGACAGAAGACACTTACTCAAGCTCATGGTAAACGGGAGCTTAAAGGGGTTTGATCTTTTGCATCTGATTGAGTTTGCAAGCGGTCTTCCATACACTCCGGATCTTGGAACCGGGGTCGTTGCTCCTCCTAACTCAGCAAGAATGCCTGCCACTTTTGACTGGACTGTGAAAGTGGAGAAAAAGTTCAGGAAAGGTTTTACCCTGAGTGTTCAGGTGTTTAACCTTCTAAACTACCGGAATGTCCTTTTTGTTCATCCAAGGACGGGGGATCCCTTTTATGCCGGTCCTTCAGAAGTTGCCTGGTTATCTCCTGATATGGCCCACAATCCTTCACATGTGGGTCCACCAAGGAGATGGAAAATCGGAATCAGATGGGAGTTTTAAAAATGGTTAAGTTAATTCTGCCTCTTTTGCTTTTATCACAGACTCTGGATCATGCCGGAATAGGAGTGGAGGATGTGGGGCAGATTTCCACGACCGTTACCAACTGGGGGATACTTTCAACAACACCGATGTTTGTAACACCCTCTTTGCACTGGCCGGCAGGTGCCCCATTTGTTCATCAGTACTGCTACGGACTGCATCTGATAGTGGCAAAAGATGGGGATGTCCTGACCGTGGCAAACCCACTCGTTCACTTTAGTACAGACTGGGAGCCTGAGGAAAACTTTAATGAGGGCAACAGGAGTGCCGTAGGGATTCCCTGGCTTTCCACAAGTGACGACTCCACAACCTGGCCCGGAGAAGTATGGCCAGGACCCTACAGGGTAAATCCCATTACCGGTGACACAGTGTACGGAGAATTCACATCTGACAGAGACATATACGCCTCTTACAACGATGGGGGTAAGTTCGGGATAAGGATCGAACAGCTCACATACGGCTATGGTAGATACTACGCAGACGACATCCTTTTTTATCGAATTTTCCTTGAAAACAGAAGTGATACGACGCTGCACGACCTTTATGTGGGTTTATTTGTTGCCTTCAGGGTTGACTTTGACTTTGAGGACCTCCTCTATTTTGAGGATCTACAGGAACCTGCGGGACAGGGAGATTTTCTTTATTACACCGACGCAGATGGAGTACCACTTCCCCCCTGGGAATCTGTGGGAATGATGGGAATCGGGGTCGTGAGAACACCGGATTCTCTCGGGATAACCGATTTCCACTGGTTTACGAGAACCTTTTCTCCGGTTGACGATTCTGTTTACTGGGCAGTTATCACATCTGATACATCTTTTTCAGGTTCGAGACACTACTTCCATGGAAGTAATTTCAGGATCGACGACACGCCTCCAGATTCCGCGGCCGCTTACAATGCCATTCTATCGTCAGGACCGTTTGACCTTGAACCAGGCGAGAAAAAAGAGTTTGCCATCTTTGTAACGGCGGGAAGTGACACTTCAGAGCTTTTTGCTAATGCCCGCACAGCATTTAAAATGAACCGGTTTGAATTTCAGGGACCCACTGCCCCTCCTCCACCGGTTTTGAGGTATGTGGTACTGAAGGACAGGATCCGCTTGTACTGGGGAGCCTCGCCATCCGAAACCACACCTGACCCCTTCACCGGGGAGTACGATTTTGAAGGATATAAAGTTTACAGATCTGAAGACGGAGGTGTTACATGGGGGAAACCGATAACAGATGAGAACGGGAATGTGGTGAACTACGCGCCACTTGCCATCTTTGACAGGATTGATGGGATAAAAGGTGTCGATCCTGCATGGCCCTATCAGTCACTTGGTGGAGATTTTGGCGTAAGG
>JALSOY010000095.1 GCA_026986235.1 Caldifarciminota bacterium | reverse complement strand
GGGAATACTGTGACCTGAAGGATTGTAAAGTCTCACAGAGAGTTCTCTGTTCACAGCCCTGATAGAATCGCTCACGACAGGTGCAGGCTGAATTTCAAATAGTGAAACATTTTCTCTATAAAAGATTTCTTTGAGGGGATACAGGAATTCTCTGTAGGTCCTTTCCACATCACCCGTGATGTAATCACCCTCGTGTGGGTATATGGCAAACTTCATCCTCACCTCACCATAATCCAGTTCCGGATATGGCCAGACAGGTGCAGTTCTTACGAGGGTCACCCGGGGATATCCTCTTTTGAAGTCAAACCCGTAGTTTGAATAGGTGAAGACAGAGACCCCGAATGTACCGTCACTCATGTCTGCAAATCTCTTAACAGGGACCTCCCACTTTGCCTTCTGGAGACCTGAGGCGGGTCTGAAGGTCCTGAATTTTACTCCATAAGGAATTCCACTCACCGCTCCGTCAGTATTCACATCGAAGGGGAATGCAAGCTTCAGGATAGTAAAATCCTCGTGCCAGTCAAGGGTAACATCAATCTCCAGCCACTTCCTGCCCTTTATGTTGGTAATAACTATCACCCCTTTTGAGTCCTGCCCTAATTTGTAGGTGTAGCGATACACAATTCTACTGGCTTCTTTGTGTACATTGAGGTTAACGAACTCAACGGGCAGTGGGTTAAGCTCGTATTCAGGATCTATATTCCATGTCCAGGCGCCTCTGTGCTCGTCTTTGAAAAGCTGGAACTCAATAGGGGATTTGAGAAGCTCACGCCCCCTGTATTTGATGGAGTATATCTTCCACTCTTTGAATCCCAGTTCAAAATCGAAGTTAGCAGGTGGTTCAACAAATTCAGGGGTCCCAACTGAGAGTGGAGCGGCCTTAACATACCTGATCTTCCCACCGATTTTAACGGGCTCGGTTCGAGTCCATGGAAGGTAGTTGAGGACCCCGAGTCTCCCGCCCCTGAGAAAATTAAGGGCTCTCCTTTCCACATTTTTAAATGTATCCACGACATCCTTGAGTTCTTCAACGGATTCGTCGTATGCCTCACGGGAATCCGTGGCACATGCAATGTCGTGGAATTGGTTGGTGAGGAGTTTCTTCCAGGCGTAATCGATCTCCTCCCTGAAGTCTTCCGGATCCTGGCCTGAGAGGGCGACGGACACCTCTGCCCTGTAAGCCAGGATTTCGCTTCTTTTCAAGAGGTCTTTGACCTCACGGCCACGGCTGTATATACCTCTGTGAGTTTCAAGATAAATTTCGTCGTTCCAGACAGGCAGTCTGTGTTTTAACTTCTCAACATAATCAAAATAAGTTGTGGCGCCACCTCCTTCGAATTTTCCGGTCTCGATGGCCTTTTTCGACACCGTCGCCTGCTCAATCGTTGGACCACCGCCTCCGTCACTCTCGCCAAACAGTATCATGGCAGGTGGCTCTGCTCCGGGTACTTCAGAAGGTTCCTGAAATTCAAAACTGTCGTTAAAGACTTTACCCGCATACTCATCGTTCAACGGATTGTGAATGATGTAATCCTCTGCAAAACTGTCGAACTCGGCAAAGCACTTACCAAGACCGTACTGACAGAGTCTTGCGTGCTGAACAATTATCTCGGATCCATCAGGTGCACGCCAGATAAATATGTCAAATGGAAAACGGTTGGTGTCGAACCATGTGAGTTTAGCGGTCATCATCCCTTTGATCCCGAATTTTTTATAGATCATGGGCAGGGTCCATGGGTAGCCGAAGCTGTCAAGGAGCCAGTCAATCTTTACCCTTCTGCCAAACTCTTCCTTCCAGAATTTAAGTCCGTATTCCATCTGTCTCATTAGAGATTCACCCGACGGAATGTTCACATCCGGCTCAACCCACATTGCACCGACCGGCTCGAGATAACCCCTTTTTACCGCATCCTTTAATGTCACGAAAGTCTTTGGATAATCGTTTTTGATCCAGTTAATCATACCTGGAGAGCTCTGCACAAATGGGAATTCAGGGAATTTACGGGCGATCTCTATGCCCCGTGATACCGTCCTTGCTATTTTCTTCCTCGTTTCGTCCTTTGTCCAGAGCCAGGCGACATCAATGTGTGATTGAGAAATCAGGCGTATCCTGGGAACCTTTTCAACCCCCTGTAGCATGTAATTAAGCCTTCCCTCTGCCCACTTCTCAAGCTCTTTGAGGTATCCTACGGGGTAGATCACGAGAAAGGATTTTACCACTTCTCCATCAACTTCCACTTCCACGAAGTGCTTTTTACCGGGCTCAATGTACTGGTATCCGGCAGTCCCCTCGATAACTGCTCCGGTAAGATTACCATCTATAAGCAGGATACCGGAGGACCGGGAGACGACGCCGATTTCTATCTCGGCGTATTCTGCATCAGGTACCTCAAGCTCGGCGACCCACCTTCCTGGTCCAATCTTTTCAAGGATCACGGGCAAAACTTCACCTGCGCAGTAGAAGTCCCTCGTTTTGAAAAAATTTTCCACAGTTTTTTCTTTAAAAGTCGGGAGATCCCTGACGAGAACGCCTGCAAGAAGACCCATGTCCGGTTCTGCCTGTAATCCGATTATTTCGAGTTCTTTAAAGGGGAACCCTATGGGAACAGCCTGTATCCACAGACCTCTGTACTGCATCTCGCCAAAAAGGGCAAAGTGTCTGTTAATGGGTGAAATCGGAAGTCTCCTGTACCTGTCGTCGAACCTTACAACGAGCCTCGCCTGATGTGAGAGAGGCCATCCACCGTTGGCTCCTATAACCACAAAGAATTTGTACTCCTGTTTTTCAGGCAGGACCACCTTCCAGGGTATCCTGACACCGATATCATCAACTGTGGGCATCTTACCCACATCCCATGCACTTACAATGTCCTCCGGGATGTGGAATGTGATGCCGTAGATGTTAAAAATCCTCCCCTGATTTACAGGATAAAAATTCCTCAATGCCATGGGTTTTATTTTCGTACAAACTCCCCGTCAGGGCAACAGGCGGTGGGTCAGATCTCAACCAGTCTTTTTGCAAATCCCCGCATCTGATCTTAAACTTACCCAAAAAGGAGAAAGCCAATGAAGGACTTCTATGTAGATTCAAAATTCAGGGTTCGTTATGCAGAAACTGATGCCATGAGAATAGTTCACCACTCGTCGTACATCGTCTGGTTTGAGGAAGGCAGATCAGAATTCATGAGAAAAATAGGACTCCCATACAGCAAGGTGGAAGAAAGCGGATACTTCTTTACTGTGGTGGAAGTTCGAGCTCAATACAAACATCCTGCAGTCTATGACGAAGAGGTGATAGTAAGAACGAGGCTCGTGGAGGTAAAGAACAGAAAGGTTATCTTTTACTACGAAGTATTGAGAGCTGAAGACGAAAGACTCCTTGCCAGAGGAAAATCCATCCATGTCTCGGTTGATAAAGACAACCGGGTAGTTAAAATCCCTCAGGATTACAAAGCTCTGCTTTCTAGGTTTGTATCGGCTGCTAAAAGTGACCTTTAAGGTTTTTTATTGAAAATTTTCTGACCAGAATCTCAAATTTTTCGTCAAGATCCCTGTCGTGAAGGGGATCTCCCGTGTACCACCAGTCTCCGCAGAGTTCCTTCAATCTATCCTTCAGCTGCCAGCTGT
>JALSOY010000094.1 GCA_026986235.1 Caldifarciminota bacterium | reverse complement strand
CACATCAAACGAAGCAGGTAGTCCTGGCTCGGGAGACTCCTCTCCCTTTATAATCGCCTGGTATAGCTGGTTCCTTCCTTTTATGTCGTCAGATTTCACGGTGAGCATCTCCTGTAGTGTGTAAGCTGCTCCGTAAGCCTCAAGTGCCCAGACTTCCATCTCTCCGAATCTCTGACCGCCAAAGTGTGACTTACCACCAACAGGCTGCTGTGTGATGAGTGAGTAAGGACCTGTAGCCCTTGCGTGAACCTTGTCCTCCACCATGTGGATGAGCTTCATCATGTAGATATAACCTACTGTTACAGGGAAATCGAAGTATTCGCCGGTCCTGCCGTCACGAACCCGTACCTTTCCATCTTCCGGCAATCCTGCGGACTTCAGCTCCTTTCTGATATCTTCGATGGTCATGGACTGAAATACCGGAGCCGCGTAGTAAACATGCTTCTTCTTGCCTGCCCATCCGAGGATCGTCTCCAGAATCTGCCCCACATTCATTCGTGAGGGCACACCAAGAGGATTGAGGACGATGTCAACCGGGGTACCGTCGTCAAGGAAGGGCATATCCTCAATTGCGGCTATCTTTGAAACAACTCCTTTGTTTCCATGCCTTCCCGAAAGCTTATCACCAACCTGTATCTTCCTCTTCTGGGCAACATAAACCCTGATCAACTGGAGAACACCGGGAGGAAGCTCGTCACCTCTTTCGATCTGCTCAAGCTCGGTTTCAAGCTGGTCCATAAGATTCTGGAGGGCCGTCTTTATCTGGTAGAGTACATCCGTAAACTTATCCTCTTTCTCGGCATCTTCTATGAAGTTTTCAGGAAAATCAAGGTCCAGCAGGTTCACTTCCTCAAAGAATTTATCGTCAAAAATCTCTCCTTCCTGAATCACGAGCTTGCCATCCTTCGAATATATACTCTTTACAGCCTTTTCACCAAGAAGCAGGTCTTTTGCAATTTCCACAAATCTCTCTTTCAGGATCTTCTCCCTTTCAAGAGCTCTCTTTTCTGCCTCAATCTTCTTTTCTCTTGCAATCTTTATGGAAAGCGGGTCATCCTTCTTTCTTGAGAGGACAACGACATCCACCACCACGCCCTGGACACCAGGGGGGACTCTCTTGGATGTATCCCGCACATCCTTTGCCTTTTCAGAGAATATGGCGTAAATTAACTTTTCCTCAGGTGAAAGCTCTCTTTCTCCCTTGGGAGAAATCTTACCAACGAGGATGTCGTCGGGCTTCACCTCGGCTCCAATTCGGACAATTCCGTTCTCGTCCAGATTTTTCAGCATCTCTTCTGGAACATTGGGAAGATCCCTTGTGACCTCTTCAGGCCCGAGTTTTGTCTCTCGAACCTCTACTTCAAATTCGAGTATGTGTATGGATGTGAATACATCGTCTCGTGCCACTCTCTCGGATATGATAATTGCGTCCTCGAAGTTGTATCCGAACCAGGGGACAAAGGCTACAAGGAGGTTCTTCCCCAGTGCCAGCTCACCGTTCTTCGTGGAGGAAGCATCTGCAATGACCTGACCCTTTTTAACTCTATCACCGACTTTAACGAGGGGTCTCTGGTTTAATATGGTATTCTGGTTTGACCTCTGAAACTTCGCCAGTTTGTAAACATCGATATTTTCCTCAAACAGACTCTTTCTCCTGCCCCTCCTTCTGGGCCTGACCACTATCTCGTTGGCATCAACCTTGATAACTGTACCGTCGCGTTCTGCCTTCACAATGGCACCGGAATCGTAGGCAATCTTTCTCTCCATTCCAGTTCCCACAATGGGAGGCTCTGTTACAAGAAGCGGTACTGCCTGACGCTGCATGTTACATCCCATAAGGGCACGGTTGGCATCGTCGTGCTCAAGAAACGGGATTAAAGACGCTGATGCGGAGACAAGCTGTCTTGGGGATACATCTATAAAGTCAACTTCCTTTTTATCCACCACGGGATAGGCCCCTGCATGGCGAACCCACACCTTATCTGGTATTATCTCACCTGTCTTGGGATCAACAGGCGTATCTGCAGGTGCAATCCTGTAATTTCTCTCTTCGTAAGGAGCAAGCTCCACCACCTCACCTGTTAGCTTACCATCCTTCACCCGGATAAGAGGGGTCTCGATAAAGCCCATCTCGTTGATCTTCGCGTAAGTGGTCAGAGATGTAATGAGTCCAATATTCTGTCCCTCTGGCGTCTCAATTGGACAGAGCCTTCCGTAGTGAGATGGATGTACATCACGAACCTCAAAACCGGCAGTCTCTCGGGTAAGGCCACCTTTTCCAAGAGCAGAAAGTCTTCTTTTGTGCGTGAGCTCAGAGAGCGGATTCGTCTGATCAAGGAACTGGGAAAGTCTGTCTGTTGTAAAGAATGAGAGGATGCTCGAACTCACGAGTCTTGGATTCACCAGTTTCTTGGGCGTCATGTCTTCCTCTTTTCCGAGAAGCATTCTCTCCTTGATCACCCTGGCGAGCCTGAGGAGTGAAATTCTGAACTGTTCGTACAGCAACTCCCCTACTCTTCTTACCCTCCTGTTGGCGAGATCATCCACATCGTCACTCTGCTCCTCTCCGAGGTACAGCTTTATGAGTTTCCGCATTATCTGGATAATGTCATCCATGGTGAGGACATCCTTTTCAGGATCCACATCCAGCCCCAATCTCGTATTCAGCTTGAACCTTCCAACTTTTCCGAGGAAGAATCTCTGAGGGGAGAAAAAGAAGTCGTGAATGTACTGCCTTGCCTCATCCTCGTCCTTTGGGGGTGTGTATCTGAGAGTCCTGTAAATATTACCAAGGGCGCTGAGCTCATCCTTGATCCTGTCCTGCCTGAGTGTGGCGAGGAAGACATCAGCCCCGGTCTCGTTTATGTTAAGTACTTCAACCTCGTCTATGAGGCGGGAGACAATTTTGTTTTTTACATCTTCGTCAATAACTGTACCGGCGTCAAACAAAACTTCATCCGTATTTGAATCAATTATGTCCTTTGCCAGGACATACTCTTCGGGATTCAGATCAATGATCTTCTTTTTCTCAACGAGGTCTCCAAAGAGGACCTCCATCATTTTTTCGATGGTGTTGTATCCGAAGGCGCGGAGGAACCTCGTAATGGGTATCCTTCTTCTCTTTGAAATGGTAATACCAAAGACCTTCGTACCATCGATGGTGAACTCAATCCACGGTCCCCTGTAGGGAACAAGGAGTGCCCTGTGTGCGGCAGTTCCTTTGTATTCTGCCTCGAAATAGATTCCAGGTGACCTGTGTAGCTGGTTGACAATTACCCTTTCAACACCGTTAACTATAAAAGTGCCACGGTCGGTCATATATGGGAGGTCGCAGAGATATACCTCCTGCTGGGTGGCCTCTTTTAGCTGGCCGGTTTCTTCATCCTTTGTTAAAAGTCTCAGGGTCACCCAGACGGGCACGGCGTATGTGAGTTTTTTGGCCTTTGATTCTTCTGGCGTGTATTTGGGGTCACCAACTCTATAACTGACAAATTCTATGACATATCTGCCATGGATGTCTTCAATGGGGAAAGTCTCGAGAAAAACACCCTGTAAGCCCTCTTTTGACCTCTTGTTGGGTGGAATATCCTTCTGCAAAAATTTTTTGAAGGATTCCACCTGAACAACAAGGAGGTCGGGCATGGGAATCCTTTCTTCTTTATAACCGATTCTCTTTGTAGGTTCCATAAATTTAAAACTTCACCTCCCGACAATTTTCTAAATAATCCAGTATTCCCCTCTGATTCCATTTCTGGAACGAGGGGAATACCAAAACCGGGATATAACTTATGTTCACTTTATTTCTACTTTTGCTCCCAGCTTCTCCAGTGCTTCTTTGATCTTTTCAGCTTCTTCTTTTGAGACACCTTCCTTCACGGGTTTTGGAAGGTTATCGATAAGTGCCTTCGCTTCTTTCAAGCCAAGCTGGGTTATTGCGCGTACTTCTTTTAGTACCTGTATCTTCTGCGGGCCGGCTTCCACGAGTACGACATCAAACTCGGTCTTTTCAGCAGGCGCCTCTCCACCGGCTGCCGCTGGAGCCGCACCTGCCGCTGGTGCCGCAGCCACCGGCATCGCTGCTGTCACTCCAAACTTATCCTCCAGCTCTTTGATAAGCTCGCTCAACTCCACCACTGTGAGTGATTCAATGGCAGATACTATATCGGCAACACTTAACTTCTCGGCCATGATTATTCGACCTCCTCTTTCTTCTTTTTAATTTCATTCAATACGACTGCCAAACCTGTTAACATTCCTTTTAATCTCCAGACAAGACCATAAATTGGCGCCTGGAGTGTGCCAACAACCTGTGCCCTCAATGTATCCTTTGAAGGCAACTTAGAAAGCTGTTCGAGTCCCTTGGTATCAAAGACCTCTCCCTCAACATATCCCGCCTTTAAAGTGGTCTTCTGAACCTCTTTAATAAAATCAAAAACCGCCTTCAAAGGCTCTATGGGATCCTCATAAGCCACTATAATGGCGTTGGGACCAACAAGAATCTCAGAAAAACCCTGATACCCGAGATCTTCCAGTGCCCTGCGTGCCATGGTGTTTTTAACTACCTTCATCCTGGCATTCTTCTCCCTCAGCCTCCGCCTGAGATCTGTTATCTCCGCAACAGTCAAACCCGTAAAGTCCGCAAGATAAAAACCCCTCGACTCTTTCAAAAGCTCCTTGATTTCCTCTACTTTTTTAACCTTTTCTGGCTTTACCATTTCTAACCCCTCTTTTTAAGTTCTTCGTAAATGCTGTTTATATCAACTTCCACGCTTGGCCCCATGGTGGGTGATAGATGAACAGACTTGATGTATGTTCCTCTAAACGCCTGTGGCCTGAGATTTATGAGCTCCTCCATGAATGTAAGAAAGTTGTCCTTCAGCTTCTCCGCCTCAAAAGAAACCTTACCTATGGGAACATGAACATTTCCGGTTTTGTCAACTCTGAACTCGATTCTTCCCTTTTTGAGCTCCCTTACGACCCTTCCCACATCCTTTGTGACCGTCCCTGATTTGGGTGAAGGCATAAGACCTCTTGGACCTAATATTCTACCCAACTTTGCAACATCTCTCATGGTATCAGGCGTCGCCACCACATAGTCGAAATCCAACCATCCCTTCTGTATCTTTTCAATGAGGTCCTGGAATCCCACATAGTCTGCGCCGGCCTCAAGAGCCTCCTTTTCCTCATCTCCGCGGGTAAAAACGAGCACCTTCACCTGCTTACCGGTTCCATGGGGCAGAATAACGCTACCCCTGACCATCTGATCCGCCTTTCTGGGGTCCACACCCAGCTTAACCGCCGCTTCAACCGTCTCGTCAAACTTCGCCGAGGCAAGCTCTTTTACAAGACTTATGGCCTCATCAACAGGATATGGCCTGCTTAAATCAACCTTTTCAAGCAGAGCAAGGTATCTTTTTGAATGTTTTGGCATCTTCTTATCCCTCCACAACCTCTATTCCCATACTTCTTGCCGTTCCTTCGATGATCCGCATGGCGGCTTCAATATCGTTTGCATTAAGATCTGCCATCTTCGTCTCCGCGATCTCTTTAACCTGGGACCTCGTCACCTTTCCAACCTTCACCTTGTTTGGCTCACCTGAACCCTTGGCAATTCCTGCAGCTTTTTTCAGCAAAACGGAAGCAGGTGGAGACTTGAGCACAAAGTCGAATGTCCTGTCTTTATAAACAGTTATAACCACCGGTATAATAAGGCCAGCTTTATCCTTCGTCTTATCGTTAAACTGCTTGCAAAACTCCATTATATTCAAGCCGTGCTGTCCAAGCGCAGGCCCCACAGGCGGCGCCGGCGTTGCCTGTCCCGCTGGTATCTGCAACTTTATTTGAGCCACTACTTCCTTCTTCTTTTTAACAGGGGGCATAAATCTCTCCTCCTTTCAAATTAAACTCTTTCTACCTGTAAAAAGTCCAGAACCACAGGAGTGGTCCTTCCAAAAATATTGACGAGTACCTTCAGCTTACCCCTCTCAGGATAAATCTCCTCAACCTTACCCGTGAAGTCAGCAAAGGGACCGTCTATAACTCTTACCGTCTCACCCTTCAAGAAAGGAATCTCCTTGTCCTTCTTTTCCTTTTCCTTCTCAACAGTCTCAAGTATCCTGTCAACCTCCTCCTGTGACAGTGTTATCAGGGTGTCGTGCGCTATAAGAGCCCTCAAAGTTCTAAAAGATGTGAGCTTACTTATTAAGTCTGGATCTGGCTCCATTTCTATCAAAATATATCCCCTGAAAAGGGGCTTCTCTTCCACCCTCCTCTTTCCACCTCTAAGCTTTGGAACTGTCCTCGTTGGAATAAGAATTCTCCCAACCTTCCCCCTGAGATTCTCCTCTTCGATTATCTTTTCGATTAACCTCTTGACCTTCTTCTCCTTTCCAGAGAAGGTCCAGAAGACAAACCACTTCTTTTTGCTTTCCTTTTGCTCTTTTGAAGTTTCTTTCATTGAAAAATCACCTCATTACCAGACTGAGAAGCCGGGTAATAATAAGATCTGCAATCCACATGTAAACAACGAGCACTGAGGAGACAAGTATGACGGCAAGGGTGCCACCGATAACCTGCTCCCTGGTGGGCCAGGTAACCCTTTTAACTTCGTTAATTGAGTCCCTGATAAAGTTTATGAGCTTATCGATCATTACTTCGTCTCCCTGTGGATTGTGTGACGCCTGCAATGAGGGCAGTATTTTCTCAACTCGAGTTTAACATTTTTCTTATCACGATTTTTGTAGGTGGTATAATTCCTTCTTTTGCATTCAGTGCACATTAAGGTAACCTTAATCCGCATTTTATGCCTCCAATAAAAAAATTTTCACAAGCAGGCCTGGAGGGATTTGAACCCCCAACCATCGGATTTGGAATCCGACGCTCTCCCAAATTGAGCTACAGGCCTACATCCGGCTATTTAATATATAGTTAACCCCCATTAATGTCAATCCTGTGGATCTACAGCCACTATTTTAATCAATCCAGATCAAATTTTCCACCCCCTCTTCCGGAGTGTAAACTTTTTTCCTCACGACAGCCAGAATTGGAGGTTTTTACGGGAAACTTTATAATAGACCGGGATGGTTGATAATCTTGTAAACTTTTTCGTCCATATATCCGGTGGAAAACCCGTTCTGATGGGACTCTGGGGCGGTGTGTTTACCACTTTACTAAACACTCTGGGAGCCATTTTAGTTTTGATGTTCAGAAACCCCGGTCAGAAGTTTATGGATACCTCTCTTGGATTTGCCGCAGGTGTGATGCTTGCTGCCAGTTTCACGAGTCTCATTCTTCCGGGAGTTGAAATGGGTGGCGTTGTACCCGTTCTCATCGGAATCCTTGCAGGTTCCTTTTTTCTTGATATTTCAGATCATCTGATTCCACACATGCATAACATTATAGGGACAGAGGGGATACATCCTGAGAGGGTGAAGGCAGTGTGGCTCTTCATTATAGCCATTACCCTCCACAACATGCCCGAGGGCCTGGCTGTGGGAGTTGGGTTTGGATCAGGCAAAATCAGGGATGCCATCGTACTTATGATAGCCATCGGGATCCAGAACATTCCTGAGGGATTCTCGGTGGCAGTGTCAGCAATAAGTGCAGGTTACAACAGGGGATTTTATGCAATTTATACAGGGATAAGGTCCGGGGTTGTTGAGATTCCACTTGCGCTTCTTGGAGCGTGGGCAGTCCACAAAATTCAGGTAATTATCCCCTATGCAATGGGTTTTGCTGCTGGTGCCATGCTGTATGTAATAAGTGACGAGATTGTTCCTGAGACCCACAGGAAGGGACACGAAAGATACGCAACCTTTGGAACCATTATTGGCATCGTGGTGATGCTTTACCTCGATGTTGTCTTCGGATAGTCCACTCTCCTGAAAATAATAGCTCCAGCAATGCTGAATACCACACCAAGGAAGAATGTTGCGTGAATGGAATAGGCAAGTTTGACCATCATGCCAAGGTAGGGACCTCCAGATGATACGATTCCGTTTATACTGCCAATCATCCCTATCGTCCTTGCCCTCAGGTTTTCAGGTGAAAGCTGGGAGATCATTGAGTTGTATCCTATGAAGACAACCTGAACGGCTCCGAAAGAGGCCATCAGAAGCAGTATGTTGATATTCCCCGGTTTTACAAAGGACCATATAAAGATCGTCACGGCGTGTACGAGAATTGCGGGAATAAACCATCTTTTCAGGTTTCCACCACCCAACATCCTGGCTGAAACGATTGAGACCAGGAGGGAGAAAATTGTGGAATACGAGATGATCAGGTTTATCCTTCTTTCGTCCAGTCCGAAGTCTTTAAGGTGCAGGGAAATGAAAGGGCCGTTTATGGAAAGGGAGAAAAGAAGGTAAAGAAATATGGACCCGGTTAAAAATACAACGACCTCACGGGTAAAAATTTTTTTAAAAGTGTACTCACCTTTTGAACTCAGGGTTTCAATCAAAAGCAGGTGTCTTAAAATGGCTGATAAAAGGAGGACGATACCGGTGATTCCGATCAGGGTTCGTATGTCAAGAAAATTGAGAAGCCAGTATCCAATCAACGGTCCAAATGCGAGGCCTGAAACGAGTGAAAATTCAAAAATGGAAAATGCTCTTTCTCTTTTATCGCACGATTCTCCGATCATTGCGAGGAAGGATGGCCATTGGATCGATGAAAGTAAGGCCATAAGAGTGTAGAAAATGGTGACAATCCACCATACCTTTGCAAGAGAAATGAGGGCAGCCGATATCGCAATAAAGTATGTGGGAATTGCAATGACACTTTTTCTTCCCCATCTATCTGATATAAGGCCTCCAGGGAACTGAAAAACTGAGTTTCCAAGGGTAAAAATCGTGTATGATAACCCAACTTCAGCATCAGTGGCTCCGAGATTTTTAAGGTAGATCGGGAGAACATAGAGCCAGGTTGTCAGGCTCAGAAGGGAGACAGCGATGGTTGAAGATAGAACGATGAGATTCCTTTTCATGAGTTTAATGTTATCAGTATAGCGCCAAGAACCATCAATAAGCTACCGGTGAATCTTACAGGAATTTCCTTCTCTTTGAAAAAAGTCCATCCGTAGAACACGGAGATAACTCCTGAAAGCCTTTTTATTGCTATCATGTAACTGACAAGTGTCATTCTGATGGCAGTCATGTGGGCGATTGTCATTAATGCGTAAAACAGGCCGGCGAAGATCAGGTATTTCCAGCACGGCTTCCACTGGCTGCGTTTTGCCCCCCTTGTGCCGGGTATTGCCAGGACGATATTCATTACAGCGGTGTAGTAGAAGCTAAAAAATACAGGATCTGAGTGAATAACAAGCATCTTGCCGGCTATCGATGTTATGCTGTAGAGGAAAGCCACAAGTATGATAAGTTTTACCCCTCTGTTTCGCATAATGCTCTTAACTGGTCCCAGTATTCCTTCTTTGAGATTGCGAACACCCATGAGGTATGATCCTGCGACGATGAGGAGTATCCCAGTACCTGCTACAGGTGATACTTGCTCACCCAGTATCAGGTATCCGTTGAGTATCAGAAAAAGGGGTGTAAAGGAGAGAAAGGGAAGTGAAATTGAAATTTCTGAAATGGAAATAGCCCTGATGTACAGAAACAGGGCAAGGGTTTCAAGGGGAATCCACACGATATGCCACAGAAAAAAATCCACATCGAGATGCGGGATTTTTATTTTTATCAATGGTATCACTACGAACGGCAGGGAGAAGAGGTATCTCACCCAGACAACGAAGTATTCGTTGAGTTTACACTTGCTGTATGCGGCTTTAACGAACGCATCAGATGTTGCCCAGCCAAAGGCGGATATCAGGGCTATCAGGATCCACATTTCAGTGCATCCTGGAAATTCTGAGGGAAATCTTCTTTTTCAGCTCCGGGTCCCTGGCCGCTTCAAATGCCCTTTTCAGGTAGAACTTTGCCATAAAGCTGTCGCCTGATTCCTCTCTCAGATCAGCAAGATGGATGTATATCGAGGCCTTATGATCACCGGTAAACTGTTCAATAACACTGAGTAAAAACTTTTCGAGGTCGGGAGTCTGGCCGGAGCGTGTATAGGCTTCAATTAACTTTTTGAGTACGCTGAACTTTGTATCTTCACTTTCCGTAATGTTAAAAAGCTGGTGTCCCACCAGTATAGCCTCGTTGTATCTCTTTATCTTCATGTAAACTTTCATGGAATTCATCATGGCCCTGTACTTAATCTCTGGATTACTGGAGTTTATCAGTTTAGAGTACATCTCCAGTGCAGAATCTGCCATGCCGAGAGAATCGTACAGGACGGCAAGTACGAGGAGTGCCGGGGGATTTTTCTCGAGGTACGCCTTCTTTATTCTTCTCGCCACGATCCTGTAGATCTTCTCAGGGCTGAGACCCCTTTTGAGTCCTTCAGAGATCGCCTGTATCGTATAAGCATTCCCGTCATACCTCACGGCAAGCCACTTGAGTATATTCAGTGCTGATTTTTCCCAGTGCCGGACCGTGTAGAGAAAAAACACTTCGTAAAGAAGTTCAGGGGCAAGGGGACTGTCAGGATACTTTTTGACAAAAGAAATGTTTAGCTCGGTAGCAGACCTGTAGAGCCCAAGCCTGTATTTACAGAGTTCTATCTTATACCTCAACCTGTCCGGATCAATTTCTGGAGATGGATTTCTCAATGCCAGTTTATAGTACTCCATGGATTTCCTGTAATCACCGTTTATAAAATTGATCTCTCCCAGGAAGTAGTAGGAACTTCCAAGTATTTCAGGTTCCACATCCCTCTTTAACACCAATCTTCCAAGAATCGACTCTGCACTATCAGGGTGTCCGAGTTGAATGAAAGATCTTGCCATATAATAATCCCTGTAGTTTTCCAGTTCCGGCCTATGGCAGTATGTGAGTGTGTTTAAGGCCTCTTTGAACTTACCCGCCTCAAAGAGCGTGAATCCATAAAAACATGTAAAATAGCTGTGTAATGGCTCTTCCAGCGGAAACCTTTTCGTCCTGTTAAAGTATTCAAGTGCGGTAGCATAGTCTTTCATCATGAAACCCGTTACACCGGTTTCAAGGTAAATGTATGGCAGGATTTCTGCATTTTCCCCTTCAAGGGCGATTTTCAAATATTTCATTGCGCCTTTGTAGTCCCCGGTCAGATTCCTCAGATTCAGGGCATAGAGAAAGCTTACGGCTGTAATGAGGGGCGAATCCGGAAATTTCTGTATGAAGTACTTTCTCGAATCCATGGATTCGTTGTAAAGACCGAGCTTATCCTGAATTAAGGAGATAAAAAACAGAGCGGAATCGGCAAATTCATTTTTGTTCTGGGTGACAATGTAAAAGTTATAAAGTGCCTTTTCGTAGTCACCCTGGAGGTACTTTACCTTTCCTGTGATAAAAGTTACATGGAGGGAATCTCCAGCCGTGACTCTGCCAGGAGATATCAATTCCAGAAAGTGTTCTATGTAGTAACTGTACGCAACTCTCGTATTTATTACGGTAGTCAACGCAATTATGAGTCCTATCATTGTCTGGTTATTTTAAAGTATTCTGGTAATAAGAATGAAGGCAAATCTCACCGGATTTTTTCACTTCACTTTTAAAAATAATTAAAACATGCCCCCTTAAAAGGAGATTGTTTTTTTAAGTCTAAAGGCAACTACCTATGAACTTTTACTATCCACGAAGGCTCATGTAGAATCCGTACATTCCTTTTATGGTTTTTGCAAGTTTTTCTATTCCATCATTGACCTCAGGTGTTACCGAGTTACCGGGATCGACACTTTTGACCTGGATTCCCCAGACTGTAACCTTTCTGACGCACCTTTTGAGTTCGTTGACAAATGTTGATATAGGCAGGTTGGCATCAATTTCGGTTTCTTCCAAAATTTTGAATTCCCCAGGGCGAGTTTTCAAATCAGCGGCCTTCACTATGACAACGACATCAGATCCACACAGTGTGTTGATGTAATCCAGTGGATCAGAGTCGATTCTCACCGTTTCAAATTCTCCATCCAGTATTGCAGCGACCTCAAGGCCCGCTGCATCGTCACTCCTGGATTTTTTACCTATACCTACAAGAACTACTCTCTTCATATTTACCTCCCGGATTTTTTCAATTAATTATTCTCCTCCCCTTGGGTATCTGATTTTTAAGCCTGCCGTTACGATAAATTGCTGATCCGAGGATGTCATTACCATATTTTACTATGACCTGACCTTCATCCACATTCTCAAAATTTCCCACATCAATGTCGTGGCCACGAATAAACTTCATTGCCTCCCTCTCATCGAGGTGAATGACATTTTTACTTGCGAGGTGACCAAAAATCTGCATGGCTGCCGTTGTCCATTTGAAGCCCTTTTTTGAAATCCTTAAAAACCTGATACCCTTCCTTTTGAAAACCTTCAGTTCAAAATTTCCCATTTCCTGTGACCCTATCCACACATCTTTCTGGACAAAAAAGGAGTAGTTTGAGAAAACATCCATTGGAATCCCGAAACGATCCTCGATGTATTTAAGGCCCCTTTTTACTTCCGAATTCATCTCTTTTTCCCGGTTATTTTCGTCTTTATTTCAATAGGTACACCCCAGAATCCAAATCTCTGTCTGATGTTTCGGGTGAGGAATTTTATAAAAGATGCGGGAACATGTGTTTTTGATCCGAGAAGGAATACAGGCGGGGTGTGGCGCACCTGTTTAAAAAAGACTATCTCAGCAGGTGGAGAGTATCTTGAGAAAAGCTCGTAAAGCGTTGTTTCGAGATCTTCAGCTCTCACTTTCTTTTTTCTCTCTTCAAAAACCCTTTTTACCGCATCTTTGAGGTAATTGATTCCTTCACCGGTCACGGCGGATGTAAAAATTTTGGGGGCATAATCAACGAAATTCAATTCCTGTGCTATGTGACCGAAAACCTCTTTTCTCTCCCTGATTAGATCCGCTTTATTCAGGGCTATCACGATGCCTTTCCCCTCTTTCTCCGCAAGGGAAATTATTTTCTTGTCAACATTCGTTATGGGTTTTGATATGTCTAAAACGATGATGGCAACATCAGCGAAGTTGAGAGAACTCAGGCTTCTCAGGTGTGCATAGTATTCTATTTCGTCACTGTACTTTCTTTTTATTCCAGCTGTGTCAACGAAGATAAATTCATCAGTCTCGTAGTCAACGGAATCGCGGGTGGTCCCTGGAATCTCAGATATTATGGAGATGTTCTTACCCGTGAGAGCGTTGAATATGGAGGATTTACCGACATTGGGTTTTCCGAGTATGCTCACCGGTATCTTTTTGCGATCTCCAGCAGAGGGCCCGGATGTACCGATTCTTTCAACGATTCTGTCAAGGAGTTCGGTAACGCCGTATCCATGGGTGGCAGAAATGAGTAAAGGCGGTCCCCATCCAAGGCTCTCAAATTCTTCTATGTAAGGTTCCTTAACATCAGATTTATTGGCAACAAGAAGAACATCCTTGCCGAGTTTCCTGAGCCAGTTGCTGATCTCTTCGTCATAGGGAGTCGGACCTGACTTGCCATCAACGAGGAATATCACGAGATCGGCGCTTCTCACGGTTTCCTCTATCTTTTCACGGACGAGCTCCCATATCGGGTCAACCTCTGGCGGGAAAAATCCACCTGTATCAATCAGTTCAAAAGAAATTCCACTCCACCTGACAACTTTGGTAATCCTGTCTCTGGTCACACCGGGCCTATCATCCACCACGGCAAGGGGTTTCCTGATTATCCGATTAAAGAGGGTAGATTTACCAACATTCACCCTCCCGACAATCACAACTTTAGGAAGTTCCATGAGAGGAAAATATAAGTGAGCGCATGCCAGATGTCAATCACAGAGGCAATTCAATCCACCTTTTGCCAAAGGGGGATGCCCACCACACAAGCCCGATCCCCCTTCGCAAGAAAGGGGAACTAAAGGGGGATGTTTTCCGATTGAAATTCAATCCCCCTGTATCCCCCTTCTCCAAGGGGGATTTTGGAGACGATGATTCCCCTTCCACCAAGAGGGATTTTGAGAAGGAAGCCCCCTTCTGCAGGGACTTTGGAAATCCACCTGTGTCCCCCTTTTGACAGAGGGGGATTTTAGAAACCATGATCCCCCTTCGCAAGAAGGGGGTCAGG
>JALSOY010000093.1 GCA_026986235.1 Caldifarciminota bacterium | reverse complement strand
TCTACCTCGCGGGTCCACCCACCCTTGTACCCTGCGAATACCGTGAGCTTGGAGCTGAAATTGTGAGAAACATAGACGATGTATTAGGCGAAGTGAATGTGATAATGGCCTTGAGGATCCAGAAGGAGAGGCTCGAAGAGCCATATTTCCCTTCTATAAGGGAATACAGAAAGTTTTTTGCAATTACCAAGGAAAGACTTGAAAAGCTCGATTCTGATGTTGTGCTCATGCATCCAGGTCCTGTGAACTGGGGTGTGGAACTTGATTATGAGGCAAAGGACAGGGTAAATAATGTAATTTTAATGCAGGTCACCAACGGGGTAGCTGTTAGAATGGCAATACTCTATCTATTCCTCGTGGGAGCGCAGCAGAATGAATAAATTAATTTTGAAAAATGGCCATGTTTTCAGTCCAGCCGACGGTCTTGACGGCAGGTATGACATCCTGATCGTTGATGGAAAGATTTCAAAGATCAGTGAAAAGATAGATCTGGACGGTGTTCAGATTGTTAACCTTGATGGATACACCGTATTCCCGGGCTTTATAGACCTCCACGCACACTTCAGAGAGCCGGGATTCGAGTACAAGGAAGACATTGAGTCGGGAAGTCGTGCGGCTGTTGCTGGTGGTTTTACCACAGTTCTCGTTATGCCTAATACAGATCCTCCCGTAGATTCTGCTGAAATGGTAGATTATGTTTTGAGACGGGCAGGGGAAGTGGGACTTATAAACATCCGTCCTGTGGGAGCAATAACGAGGGGTAGAGCCGGAAAGGAGCTTGCCGACCTGAAGTTGATGAAAGAGGCCGGCGCGGTGGCCTTTTCTGACGACGGAGACTGGGTTTCAAACTCTTCTGTAATGAGGCGGGCCCTTGAATACGAGGGACCAATTATCACTCATGCGGAGGACAAGACCCTTTCCCCGGGCGGGATTATGAACGAAAGTTCCCTGTCATACGAACTCGGAATAAAGGGGATACCACATCAAACCGAGGAAATTGCAGTCGCAAGGGACATTCTTCTGGCTGAGCTTACAGGTGGCAGGCTACACATAGCCCATGTTTCTTCAAATGGTAGTCTATTTTTTATAGAGTATGCGAGGACCAGGGGTTTAAATGTAACAGCTGAGGTGACTCCTCACCACCTTCTCTTTAACGAAGAGGTTATGAGGAGTTACGATCCCGCGTATAAGGTAAATCCTCCACTGAGAACAGAAGAGGACAGAAGGGCTCTTATCAGGGCATTGAAAACAGGGTTGATTGATGTTATAGCCACGGACCATGCTCCACACGCTTCCTTTGAGAAGGAGTTTGATCTCAACCAGGCCCCTTTTGGAATACTTGGTCTTGAAACCGCATTTCCCTCTCTCTACACGCAACTGGTTATGAAAGGGGAGCTTGATCTGGGGACCCTGGTTCGCGCCCTTTCCACCAGGCCTGCTGAAATCTTTGGTTTTACGGGAAAGGGCAGGATAAAGGAGGGATATGATGCAGATCTTTGCGTGTGGGACCTTACCGGTAAGTGGATGGTCACAAGAGATGCATTGCACTCGAAGTCGAGTAACACCCCGTTTCTTGGTAGTGAGCTTACAGGTAAGTTAAAGTACACCATTGTTGGAGGTAAAGTAATTGAGTTGTGATTTCAATGATTTAAAGAGGATTGCCAGGGATGTGAGAGTGGATATTATAAAGATGACTTACAAAGCAGGTTCAGGTCATCCCGGTGGTTCTCTTTCACTTGTTGAAATTATGGTATATCTGTACTGGTGCTGGTTGAGGCACAGACCGGAGGATCCCGGATGGGAAGAGAGGGACAGGCTCGTTCTATCCAAGGGACATGCAGCTCCAGTGCTTTACTCGGTTCTTGCACGGCAGGGTTATTTCCCCTACGAGGACTTGTGGTCTCTGAGAAAGGTGGGTTCTCACCTGCAGGGGCATCCTTCGAGGGTGGATACGCCTGGAGTGGAGGCGTCCACGGGGTCCCTCGGGCAGGGGTTTTCCGTTGCCCTCGGTATGGCCCTTGGGTTACGCCTTGATAGAAGGAAATCCAGGGTTTATGTCATCCTTGGTGACGGTGAGATAGACGAGGGTCAGGTGTGGGAGGCTGCAATGGCGGCTTCTCACTATAAAGTTGACAATCTCACAGCCGTGCTGGATTTTAATAAACTGCAGATAGATGGAGAGATATTTGAAGTGATGGATTCGAGTCCTGTGGACAGAAAGTTTCAGGCGTTCGGGTGGGAAACGGTTACCATTGACGGGCACAGCTTTGAAGAAATAGAAAAAGCGCTGATGTGGGCGAAAGGGGTAAAAGGGAAACCACAGATTATCATTGCTCATACTGTTAAGGGGAAGGGTGTTTCTTTTATGGAAAACAGGGTAGAGTGGCATGGTAAGGCGCCCAACAGAGATGAGTATGTGAAGGCGTTAAGGGAACTGGGAGTTGAAATACCAGATGAAAGCAATTAGAATAAAACACCATCTTGAAAGTGCGCCGCTAGCTCAACAGGCAGAGCATCGGATTCTTAATCCGAGGGTTGCAGGTTCGACTCCTGCGCGGCGCACTCTTTTAATTTTATGAAGAAGGTAAACTTTAACGAACTGATGCAGGAGGTCAGGGAGGCATTCACTCCCGTTGAGATTTCAAGGATTGACGGTGCGTCTATCAGAATGGCCAAGATTCACGGCGAGTATAGATGGCATGTTCATCCTGACGAAGATGAATTTTTCTTCGTCCTGAAGGGCGAACTTATCATTGAAACTAAAGAGAAGACATTTGTGCTTAAAGAAGGAGAGGGTATAAAGATTCCCAAAAGGACCCCCCACAGGTCAAAGGCGGAGGTGGAGACCTTTGTACTCCTTTTTGAACCCACAAGGACGAATACTTACGGCGTGCCTGTATAAAAGGGGGTGAACCATGAGAAAACTCGTGTTTTACCTTATGCTATCGGGTGTTCTTGGTGCTGCAGGGCCATTCTACTTCCAGGCAGGTGGATTTTTCAAAGTTTACTACGATGAAATAAAAAACGGAGGTGTCTCAGATCAGAAGCACCCTTACGAAATTTGTGTTTCTGCCGGAATAACAAAGATCGGTGCAATTCTGGACATGAATGTGGATGCCGTGGACGATAGCCTCAGGGTAATGGCGGGTTATGGTATAAGATTGGGGCCTGTTTTTGGAATTTACTTTCCGGGTGTTGACTCGGTATCTCACAGGAATAGCTATATAGAAAAGTTCAGGATCGGAGTTTCAACAGGCGGACTGACACTTGCACTGAATGTACTTAACAAACCGGAAAGTGCAGGGGATACCACCAGTGTAGATAACATTTTTACGGCTTCAGCCTGGCTATCGCTTTTTACCGTCAGACCAGTTAGTTTCCTGGTCGGCGTTCACAGAATTCCTATAAAATCAGATTATGAGCCTCAGCCTGATGTGAGAGTATCTGCAGGGATGAGGATTAAAATCTAAAAACTCTGATACCGAGTCTTTCTATAAATCCAGTTACCTTCTCGTCATACAGGAAGCCGAATTCGGCGGAAATATTTGATTTTCCCGCAGGTACTGCAACGGAGAGGCCACCTGTGGGAACCAACCTCGATGGTTCAACGAGATGGTATTTACCACCAAGCCTTAAAGCGAGTACATCCCTTGCGAGCCAGACTTCGAGGCCTGAACTCACATACTCGAACTCACCTGAGAACTTAAGCTGAACG
>JALSOY010000092.1 GCA_026986235.1 Caldifarciminota bacterium | reverse complement strand
GAATGTTATTTTACTTGCGGAAAGTTTAACGATCGCAATTTCCCTGGAGGGATTTGAAGGATGTTGCTCGTGATAACAGGTGAGGTAAAAAGTGGAAAAACGGAATTTTTACGGAGACTCGTGAGAAGTCTCAGGGGTTTAAAGGTGGTGGGGATCATAGCGCCTACGATTGTTAAAGAGGGTGAAATTCAGGGGTACGAGGCCCTTTTGTTACCGGGTGGAGAAAGATTTCAGCTTGTTGCAAGGAGCGGGGAGGGGGACAGGGTGGGAAGGAGGTATGTTCTACTGAAATGTGCTAAAGAGAGGATAAGGGAGAGGTTTAAGAAGCCTGTAGAGGCTGACTTCTATGTGTTTGACGAGTTTGGTCCCCTTGAGTTGACGGGAAAGGGGCTCGTTGAGGTTTTTAACGGATTTTACAGTACGGGGAAGGATATGGCCGTTGTCGTGAGAAAGTCAGTGCTGGAGAAATTCCTGAAAAGGGTTAATAGGGATGACATCAGGGTGGTTGGCGTGGGTGAAGTTGATCCTGTGAACCTTGCAGAATTAATCAGAAGAGAAAGGAGGTAATGTCATGATTGGTATTTTGCTTCTCATACCTTTGATATTTCACGATACCCTCACCGTCATCGATGAGGTGGTGATAAAGGCCAGGGTGGAACCGATCTCTCTGATCTCGGGTGTTGAGGAGATACCTGATACGCTTCTCAGATCAATCGGGTCACCTGACGAAGTTATGAACAGACTTTCTGGCGTTTATGTCTCTTACGGTGGAAAAACAGGTGCGGATGTAATGATCCGTGGATTTGACACCAGGGAGATCGTTATCATGGTGGACGGTGTTCCCGTCGTTTTATCCTACGATGGATCTTTCGACATCTCCCAGCTTCCCGTATCGGATCTTGAAAAGATTAAGGTGTTCAGGGGAGTGGGGCCTGATGTGTTTGGACCCAACGCCATGGGTGGAGTGATAAATTTCGTAACAGCTTCTCCTTTTCACAGATACAGAAGGGTGTCTATTGGACTTGGAAGAAATTTTGACAGACATTTAAACTTCACCTATTCGACGCAGTCAGGGAGGCTTGGTTTTCTCATCTCCGGTGGGTACTCAAAATCAGAGGGTTACTATTTATCGAAGAATTTTGAGCCGGATTTGAACGAGGACGGTGGTATCCGTGAAAATTCGTGGTATGAGAAGAGAAATCTTCGCCTGAAGATGGGTTACGATTCCAGATTTTTTGGGAAATTTTTCATCAACGCAGGCCTTGTGGACAACTCCCGGGGTGTGCCTCTGGAGGTGGGAACTTCAAGGCCGAGGTACTGGAAGTTTCCCGTCTGGCGTGAAAAGATCTTAAAGTTTTCTCACGAATATGCAGGTTCAAAGCTTATAGCGAGATCAAACATATATTACCAGGGATTCTACAATGTCCTTGAGAGTTACCGGGATTCTACATTTTCCAGGTTGAAGTGGAAGAGTACATACGACGATCATTCGGTTGGTGGTAACTTATATTTCGATCTTCCCGATGCAACTCTTGGATTGACGGTGAAGAAGGATGTTCACAGGGAGAAGAAGGGGGAGCCCTGGATCGAGTTTGATGCATACAACGGATCTCTCGGACTTAATGTGGCATTCAGAACCCTTGCAGGTAGTTTTGCTCCAGGGGCAAATTTGGCATTTATGAAGGCAGAGGGTGCTGATAAAAGGAGTATGTTTTCATTCAATCCATCCATTGGTTGGACTGATGTCTTTGGAAATATGAGGCTAAAGTTCTCCGTCGCGGCCAGATCGAGGTTCCCCACCCTGAAGGAGCTCTTCTCGTCGAGGATGGGGAGGTTCTATCCTAACCCTGACCTGAGGCCTGAAAGGGCCGTTAATTTTGATCTGGGTGGTTCGTACATTTATGGAGGTGTTAAAATCGGACTTGCCGTCTTTGATTCCGAGGTCAGGGACCTCATTGATAAGGTGAAGGTGGATAGGGATCACTTTCAGATGCAGAACATAAAAAGGGTGAGGTATTCCGGAGCTGAATTCAGCCTTTCCAACAGGAATGTCAGTCTCAGCTATACATACATGAAGGCCAGGAATCTTTCTGAAAACCGGGAGTTTGACTTCCTCGCCTACAGACCGGAGCATAAACTCACATTTGACCTGAAAATGAGCCCCTGGAATCTTTTTGATGTACGCACTTCGGTTCAGTATGTGGGTAAAAGATACTACATCTTTAAGGATGAGTACGGAGAGCTCGATCCTTACACCCTTGTTAATCTGGATGTTGAAAAGGATTTCGGCAGACTCTCGCTTCTTCTTCAGGTAAAAAATCTCTTTGATGTCGACTATGAGAGTGAGAAGGGTTATCCCATGCCGGGAAGGTACTGGAAGTTAGTACTGACATTGAGTATGGGTTAAAATATACCACAGGATGAGAGCAATTGTTGCTTTTGAGGATGGCTCGTACTTTATCGGGCGGTCGTTTGGTGCCTACACTGACGCCCGTGGTGAGATAGTATTTAACACATCCATGAGCGGTTATCAGGAGATACTGACAGATCCGTCATACAGGGGACAGGTCGTTCTTATGACATATCCCTTGATTGGGAACTATGGGGTTAACGAGGATGACTTTGAGTCCAGGAGGCCATGGGTGGAGGGTTTTATCGTTAAAGAGCTCACCAAGTTTTATTCAAACCACAGGGCGAGCAGGGATCTATCGAGTTTTCTGAACGAATACGGCATTCCAGGGGTTGAAGGTGTGGATACGAGGGCCATCACCAGAAAGATCCGTGAGAAAGGCAGTATGAAGGTTTACATCACCACGAAGGACATGTCTCCAGAGAGGGCGGTTCAGCTGGCAAGGGAGATCCCGGACATAAAGGGAAGGGATCTTGTCAGGCAGGTTACAACGGAGAAGCCCTACCTGTTCCGTGAAGGAATGTGGAATGGTAAAACCTACGAAAAACCTTCGAGGTGGAAGTTCAGGGTGGTCGTGTATGACTTTGGTGTGAAGAAAAACATTTTGAGGATAATGAATTCTCTCGGAATTGAGACCTATGTCGTGCCTGCTGATACCCCGTATGAGGATGTACTTGGCATGAAACCCCATGGAGTTTTCCTTTCCAACGGTCCCGGAGATCCAGAGCCACTTGGATATGCGATTGAAAATGTAAAAAACCTTGTAGGGAAAATCCCCGTATTTGGTATCTGTCTGGGACACCAGATCCTGTCACTTGCCCTCGGAGGTAAAAGTTTTAAAATGAAGTTCGGCCACAGGGGAGCAAATCATCCTGTGAAAAATCTCGTTACGGGTGGTGTGGAGATAACCGCCCAGAATCACAGCTTTGCCATTGACATTGATAGTATGAAAGGGAGGGCTGAGATCACCCACATAAATCTGAACGACGGGACGCTTGAAGGTATAAGGGACAGGTCAAAATTCTTCTTTACGGTTCAATACCACCCTGAGGATTCCCCGGGCCCTCACGATTCACTCTATCTTTTCAAAGAGTTCTACGACCTCCTGGACTCATGGAACTGATTAATCAGGGATTTTTGCAGGTTAAAACGAAGGGGAGTCAAAAATCATTTTTCTCCATGAACTTATTCCACATCTAAAGGTGTTTTTAAGTGGTAAACATCCCCCTTATAAAGGAGGGGGACTTTTGTCTCGTAAAATTTCCCTTGGTGAAGGGGATTTATGGTCTTCCAAAATCCCCCATGGAGGGGACTTGTCA
>JALSOY010000091.1 GCA_026986235.1 Caldifarciminota bacterium | reverse complement strand
CCTTCTTGTGAGTTCAACCATCTCACGGTCAATTCCTTCGAGGTAGCTTCTGGCCTCGTCTATCACATCGTCAGGAATTCCTGCATTCTTCGCTATGTCCAGGGCATGACTCTCACCGATCTTTCCAATCTCAAGCTGGTAGGTGGGGTTGTTGGTAACGGGATCGAATCCCATCTGGGCATTCAGCATGAGAGGGTGCTTTTCTATAAAAATCTTGAGGGGTGAAAGGTGAGTATTGGCAAATATCCTTGCGCCCTTTTCCACGAGTTTTTTTATGATGGCAAATGCCAGGGCCGCACCTTCCCGTGGATCCGTGGAGGCAAGGAATTCATCGAGCAGGACGAGATCGTTTCCACCTGCGTGATCGAGTATCTCCCTGATCTGTCTCAAAAGGGAGGTAAACGACGACTCTCCCTCCAGAATATCCTGCTCGTCTTCAAACCCTCCTGCAAAGATGTTCTCTACATACGGAATTTCCGCATATTCAGCGGGAACCGGAATACCGTACTTCATAAGTAGAAAGATGACTCCAACGGTCTTTAGAAAGACTGTCTTCCCCCCGGCATTGGGACCTGAAACGAGCAGTACCCTGTATCTTGAAGGTAACTCAAAATTCAGGGGAACGACTTTATCAAAACCCCTTGCCTTCAATAGTAGTGGATGGCGGGCGTTTTTTATCTTTATAGCACCGGTGGAAAAAACAGGAATACTTCCGTAAAAATCAGACATGAACTCCACCCGTGCGTTGAGCATCTCAAGCTCTCCTATCTCATCGTACACTTCTTTTAATACCGGGTAAAGAGCGTGGAGTTTTTCAACCAGTTCTCGCTTGATCCTCTCGACTTCCTCCTTCTCTGCATCAATGACCTGAATGTATCTATTCTGAAGGTCTATCGTTTCAAAGGGTTCCACATAAACCGTTTCTCGTGTGTTGGAAAAACCATGAACGACTCCACTGATCCTGACATGAGTGGCCACGGGGAGGACAAACCTGCCATTTACAATGGTAACCAGTCTATCACGCAGATACCCCTTTTGAGAGTAAATGTCCATGAGTTCGTTCATTCTCGTTATGATCTGGTTACGCAGGGATTTCTTCTGGTTTCTGAACTTCAAAAGCTCGGGTGTGGCATCGTCTCTGAGCTCTCCGTCCGGTAGCACCTTTTTCAGTATCTCTCTCTTAACGCTTCTCAGAATCTCTGGGTCATGGGTGAATCTGAGTCCTGTATCGAGGAGGGCAAAGTAAAATTTCTCGTAAGTTGAGATGAACACGGAGAAGTTGTAGATTTCAGATAAAGAAATAGAAGCCCCCGCCCTCACCTTTTCAAGGGATGTGGAAAGAGGCGGGACATCTGAGAAAGGGAACTGTACACCCTTCTTTTTGAGTTCAAAAAACTCCTGCACCCGCCTGTAAACATCTTCAACCTCATCCCTTGAAGGGAGCGGAGCCAGCCGCCCAAGTGAATTTTTGCCAGGCTCTGATAAAAGGTAAGAACCAAGAATTCCTTTTATCAGGTTAAATTCCAGGCTGTCCTCAGCAGATTTCATTCCTCAGCTTTTTTCATCTTCCGCAAGAGTCTCCTTCTTGCAGCCATCAGTTCTTTTTTCCTTCTTTCTGAAGGTTTTTCGTAAAACTGGATCCTCTTCAGGTCCTGCATGATTCCATCCTTGGATAGTACTTTCCTGAACCGCTTCATCAGGCTTTCGAAGGACTCTCCGTCTCTTAAACGGACTCCTGACATTCAAATCACCTCCTTAATTTTTATAAAGGGCAGGGGCTCCTCAGAGATCATCCCTTAAAAACAAAATTATACCCAGGGCAATTACACCTGCCGTCTCTGCCCTGAGCGTCCTTTTTCCGAGACTCACTTCCTCAAATCCCCAGCTTCTCGCCATCCGCCTCTCTTCATCCTCCAGTCCCGATTCAGGCCCAACGAGGACTAAAATTTTATTTGTTAAAATCTGTTTTTTCAAACTCCTCTGCCCCCCGGGATCAAGCATCACAAATGTATTATAATTTTTAAGAAAATGGGGAATTTTTTCAAATTCGACGGGCTTATAGATCCGTGGAAGAAGCGCTCTGCCTGACTGTTTCATCGCAGAGATTGCAACTTTCCTCCACCTTTCGAGCCTCCCGGGACCCGGTTTGAACGACTTCCTCGTTACAACCGGTATAATTTCCCTCACCCCCAATTCAGTTGCCTTCTCCACAAAGTAGTCCATCCTCTCACCTCTAATTATCCCTTGAAGGATTCCAACATGTGTTCTGGCCTCAACATCCGGTACGGTAGTTTCAAGAATCTCGAGTAATGCTGTCCTGTTAGCATGGTCAATCTTCTCTATCCGTGCAGTGTAAGCCTTCCCCGTACCGTCCACGACCCTCAAAACCTCTCCTACCCTTCGCCTCGTGACAATAATCGCATGATGAAAATCCGGGTCTGTGAGGATAATCTTCCCACTTTTAACGAGGTCAGGGGGTGCATAGTAGGTTATCATTTGAAGGCATTTTTGAACTTCTCAAAGACACTCTGTCCCACCTTGCCGTTTTCCTCATACTCAGCGAGTTTCTCGATGAGTGCCCTCATCTCCGGGGAAAGCTTCCTCGGTACCTTTATGACCACCTTTACGAAGAGATCACCCCTGCCACCGTTCAGACGCGGCATACCCCTGCCTCTTACCCTGAAAGTGGTGTGACTGTGGGTTCCAGGTGGTATTTTTATCCTGACCGTCTCTCCGAGGATGTCTTTTAATTCAACCTCTCCACCCAGAACGGCCCTGGAAAAAGAAATTGGGACCTCAGTGTAAAGGTCGTCCCCGTCCCTTCTGAACCGGTCATGTGGTTTTTCCTGCACCACTGCGTAAAGGTCACCTCTTGGTCCTCCCTTGTAGCCAGCGTGCCCCTCGCCTCTCATGACGACAGACTGCCCCTGACGGATACCCCGTGGAAATCCAATTTTGAGCTCTACCTTCTTCTTTACCCTCCCCGTACCATGACACGCGGGACAGGGATCAGACACGATCACACCTTCGCCGCGACATGTGGGACAGGTCGAAGTCTGGACAAACTGGCCAAAAAATGTCCTTGAAACCTTTCTTACCACACCTGTTCCACCACATGTGGGACATGTCTGAACCTTTCCGGACCTTGAGCCCGTACCTCCACAGGCATCGCAGACCTCATACCTTTCGAGTCTTACTGTTTTTGTAGCTCCCTTCGCTATTTCCTCGAGCGTTAAAGGAATGGTAATCCTGATGTCTTCCCCCTTTTGTGGGCCGTGACGGGTAACACCGTAACCTCCGCGCCTGCGGGAGGGACCGCCAAAGATGTCGTTTATGAAATCAAAAAAGCCCCCTCCAAAGTCAAAATTTATACCGAATTCACGGAAAATGTCTCTAAGGTCATCAACATGTGTAAAGTCCTGCCATGTGAAGTCACCCTGTTTGAATACACCCTGGAGGCCTTCGTGTCCGTACTGGTCGTAAATCCTTCTCTTTTCGGGATCTATCAGGACTTCATAGGCTTCAGAGATTTCTTTAAACTTTTCTTCAGCCTCTTCTTTGTTATCGGGATTTTTATCAGGATGGTATTTGATTGCGAGGCGGCGGTAGGCCTTTTTGATTTCTTCGGGTGTGGCGTTTCTTGGAACGCCCAGTATTTCGTAGTAGTCTCTCTTTTTCTTCATGTTGTTAAATGATAATGTTGAGGAAGGTGAAAATCCATGGTTGATAGGTTGTGGCGGGGGCCGCGGGGGCGGGG
>JALSOY010000090.1 GCA_026986235.1 Caldifarciminota bacterium | reverse complement strand
ATGCCCGAATACCATGAAGGTATAAGAGAGCATGTAAAATACAACTGCCGCATAAGCTTCCTGATTGGCAGAGACTACGGCCACGAGAACATAACCTGCATGGGCAATCGTCGAATATGCGAGCATCCTCTTCAGATTCTTCGTTTTCAGGGCAGCGAGGTTACCCCAGAACATTGTAAAAACTGCAAGATATGTTATGATCCCGCTCCATATCTCTGGATGAGCCTGGTATCCACTCAAAAGAATCCTGAGGATAACAGCGAATCCCGCAGCTTTGGGCCCGGCGGACAGAAAAGCAACCACTGGCGCCGGTGCCCCTTCGTACACATCAGGCGTCCACATATGAAAGGGTATAGCCGCAATCTTGAAAGCAAGACCAACAAGGAGAAGAACTGTCGTTACAATTAAACCGGGCTTCAAACCGTTTAGCCCTGCTGCAAAGAGCTTGTTTGAAATTTCTGAAATGTTCGTTGTCTGAAAAATCACATAGGTAAGGATTATACCAAAGAGGAAAAATGCAGATGAAAAGGCGGCAAGAACGAAATACTTCAACATGGCTTCTGCTATCTCTTCTTTGGTCTTCAAAATACCTATCATTCCAAGAAGAGAAAAACTCAGGGTTTCAAGGGAAATGAAGATCATAAAGAGATCCGCAGACTTGGCAAGCAACATCATTCCGATGAGAGAGGTTACAAGAAAAAAGTAAAACTCCCCGGGAATCTCTGCAAAATAATCGAACGATTGAATTATCAGTAGGATTGCTCCAGTGAAGAAAATGATGTCAAACATTCTGTCGAAAGGTCCCACCCTGACCATCCCCGAAAATCCGATTCCAGTACTCCTGAACATGGAAAGATCGTAGAAAAGGGCAAGTAATATACCGAGGATGGTAACTGTTCCTATAAACTGTAATCTTCGGGGTGTAAGGAACTCAATGATGAGAACAAGAGCAGCCGTTACAGAAAGGATAATTTCCGGCAAAATGATGTGAGCGTTCATCTTGGTTTCCTCCCTGAATTTTTAAAGCTCAAGTCCACTGGAGAATTCACATCTCCAAGGCTTCCTTTCACACTTTTAATCTGATATATAACGGCACTCGAAGACGGCTCTGTCATCTTTAAGTAAGGTTTCGGGTAAACTCCAATCCAGAAGATAAAAACGAGAATAGGGGCGAGAACGAAAAACTCACGAAACGAAAGGTCAGAAAGCCCGAGGTTTTTCTCCTTTACCTTGAGAAAAACAACCCTCTGAAACATGGAGAGCATGTAAACAGCGGCAAAGATAATGCCTAAAACGGCGAAAAATGCAACCGTTTTAGACACCTTAAAGGCACCAAGCATTACAAGAAACTCACCGATAAAACCGTTCAATCCAGGAAGCCCTATTGAGGAAAGCATAACGATCCCGAATATCACGGAAAAAACCGGCATCACCTTTGCAAGTCCTCCAAACTCCTCGATTAACCTCGTGTGTCTTCTTTCATAGAGCATTCCCACTATGAAAAATAAAGCGCCGGTGGATAAACCGTGGTTTACCATCTGAATAACTGCTCCCTGAGTACCGTACAGGGTAAAAGTGAAAATACCCAGCACGATGAATCCCAGATGGGCGACAGATGAGTAAGCGACGAGCTTTTTAAGATCCTTTTGGACCCATGACATAAACGCACCGTAAAGGATCCCGATGATACCGAGGGTCATAAAAAGCGGGGCAAAGTGCAGAGCTGCCCGTGGGAATAGAGGGAACGCAAACCTCAAAAAGCCGTAAATTCCCATCTTGAGAAGCACTCCGGCAAGAAGGACCGAACCGGCTGTGGGGGCCTCCACATGCGCATCCGGAAGCCATGTGTGGAACGGGAAAATGGGAACCTTGATTGCAAAAGCTATTGCAAAGGCAAGAAACAACTTCTTTGCCAGATCGAACGGAACATTCAGCCTGTAAAGCTTTAAAAGATCAAAGGTGTATGTTCCCGTTACACTGTGATTGTAAAAATAAAGAACGAGAATGCCCGTAATAAGAAGTGCACTACCCGCCATAGTATAGATCACGAATTTAAAGGCAGCGTAAACTCGCCTCTCGTGCCCCCATATCCCGATGAGGAAATACATGGGAATGAGCATGAGCTCCCAGAAAAGATAAAATAGAAGCAGGTCGAGAGAGGCAAAAACGCCAATCATTCCCGTTTCCATAATCAGCATCACTATGACATATTCCTTTGCCTTATGAGTTATGTAGTTGTAGGAGGAAAGGATACCCAGGGCTGTGAGAAATGTGGTCAGAAGTATCAAAATCAGACTCATTCCATCGATTCCAATGTGGAACGAAGCTCCTATTGATGGTATCCACTCATAAATCCTCTCGTACTGGAATCCAAAAAGACCGAACTTAAAACCCTTCAGGAGAAACAGGGAAAAGAGAAATTCGAGTAATGTAATAAGCAGGGTATAGTCAAACAGCATCTTCCGGTTTTTCGAGTTCATGAAAAACACGGGAATCGCGCCAATTAAGGGAAAAACTATAACAAGACTCAGTAAATCCAGCTTCATTCACTTTCCTCCTATTTTAAAAGGTTTAGCCAGAGAATCAATGTTGCCGCAAAGACTATCCACACCATGTATGTTTTTACCGCACCGGTTTGAAACCTGTTCAGTACCGATCCAGAAGCTCTGTTGACCCAGGCGACTCCGTTAACAGTTCCATCAATTATAACTCTGTCAACGACTTTAAAGAGAAGAATCGCTGTAAATCTTATGGGTTTCACAATAAAGATGTCGTAAATTTCATCCACATACCATTTCCCCTTCAGAAGTTTGTAAAACAGCCTGAAAGTTCTGGCCATTTTTTCAGGTGATGGCTCCTTCTTCATGTACATTGCCCAGGCAAGCAGAATGCCCAGAATGCCAAAAACGAGCGGTAACCATTCCTGCCATAGAGCAGGCTCAAATTCCGTGATGTGTTCGGCATAGTGAAGTGAAGGCGCAAGAAATTTAAAAAACGGACTGCTGTTTTCCCCGATTCCCGCAAATCCAGTTACGAGGGATCCCAGAGCCAGTACCCAGAGGGGGATCGTCATAACAGGTGGAGACTCGTGGGCGTGGTCGTAAAGTCCTTTATCCCGGGGATCACCAAAGAAGACCATGAAGATGAGTCTGAACATGTAGAACGCTGTCATAAAAGCCGTGATGGTTCCAATCCACCAGATTGTCACATGACCCCTTAAAAGTGCCTCCTTTAAAATGGCATCCTTGGAGAAAAATCCTGCAAACGGCGGAATTCCCGCAAGAGCAAGTGACCCTATTATGAAGGTCAATCCCGTTTGAGGCATTTTTCTGAAAAGGCCACCCATCTTTTGCATATTCAGTTCTCCGTGCAGTGCATGCATAACGCTACCTGCGGCAAGGAACAGAAGGGCCTTGAAAAAGGCATGGGTATAAAGATGGAAAATCCCCGTGGCATAAGCACCCACTCCAACGCCGATAAACATGTATCCGAGCTGGGAAATGGTGGAGTATGCGAGCACCCTCTTTATGTCGTCGTTAACAAGGGCTATTGAAGCAGCAAATATGGCCGTGAATGCACCAATTCCGGCGACGAGGTTGGCCACTGACCCGTGTGCAGAGTAAAGCGCACTCGAACGGGCCACCATGTAAACACCTGCAGTAACCATTGTCGCCGCATGTATCAACGCCGAAACTGGAGTCGGACCTTCCATGGCATCGGGCAACCACACATAAAGCGGAAACTGAGCTGACTTACCAA
>JALSOY010000089.1 GCA_026986235.1 Caldifarciminota bacterium | reverse complement strand
CTTTGTCTAAATAGGCAGTCAGCCCTTTTACAGCCCCTGGCTCTTCTCCCTTCTCATCTCCAAAGAGGCGAAACAGTCGAAAGCGCCTTCGGGCAAATTCCACAGGATCACGATTTCCCTTGCTGAGGCCCTCCCACCACTCCACCAGCTTCCTCACCATCGCCGCCCGTAGCGCCCCCTTCCACTGGCTTGGTGAAACATAGGGTACTTTGAAAACCCACTCCTTCTTCACCGGGTTGTCCAGAATGTAGAAATCGGTGTCGTCCTTGCTGATATAGGGCTTTTTCAGGGTGAAGGTAACACGCACGGCCCACGATCCGGCGGGGAAGGTGGAGGGATCGGGGAGGGAGGGGGAGAGGGTATCGTGGTGATTGCTAAAGCCGAGGATAGAACCCATCCAGCGAAGGCGCTGGCTAAGGAAATCCTGATAATTACCCCTTCTGTACCAATATAAAAGGCCACTTTCCTCGTTGTACTGAAGTGCTCCTGTGCGAGCATAATCTTTAGCACTGACTTCCCGTATTTTTTCTCTGGTATCTCTCCATTTAACTTTTCTGGTAGAGGCAAGAACTTCGGTTAAAATTTGAATTCGAGAGAATTCATCAAGATCTTTCCAATTATCGGGCAATCCCGAAGTATTCCTTTCTACCAGCGTATCTATCAAGTTTTTATTTTGCCATTCATCGCTTAATCCTCTATACAAATCAAATTCCGCCCAGAATTCACGCTTCATAACTTCTCTCCTGTTTTCTCACACGGAGACACAGAGAACACAAAGTTTTTATCTCCTCTGCGCGCTCCGTGACTCTGTGTGAAAATCATGCTTTATCCTCGCAATCTTGAAGGAGGGCTCCGAGATATTCTTTTGCATTATCGTAACTTTGGCCGTCGAACCAGCAGACCTGTACATTCTCCATTCGGAGACGGTGCCATAGGGTTCCGCTATCGGTTTGAGCCTGGTGCCATTTCCTCTCCTGATTCCTCTCCTGAGAAGTGCCCAACCACTGGCGCAGGCATTGAAGGACAGCTGAACGATCTTTACCATCGGGCAGGCTTTCAGGAATCCACCCCCAGATGCGGAATTCCCAGAGGTTATTCTCTATTTTGTAGGCGTGGGAGACATGAATGAGGGATTTTCGTCCTTGCTCACCAACAAGATGATGACGGGCGTTGTGCGAGAAAACACATTGATCGTTATTCTTTGTCTGCTTAATAGGACCGCGCAGATAATACCGTATCACAGGTGCCAAGGGTAAAACGGGGCTCCTATCGTTTGACGGTTCAAAATACCACCTTAACTCCTCTTCAAATTCTTGTTTTCTTCTCCCAGGGGTTGGCTCTTGTATTTGATCTAGCAACCACTCCTGTGGCTCCTGCTCCCCCAAGCCAAACCTCACCTTCGCAAAGAAAAATCCATCCAGCGAAGGCCAATGCTTGTTATACCTAACCTGTCGCCTGCTGGTACGGTTTCGCAACCTGTCAAAAGCCTTCAAAGCTCGCTCAACATCCAGGGTCGCACCCTCAAATTCAGCCTGAACCACACCGTAGCCCTGCTGGGTCTTGGGTCCCAGACCTCCCCACTCGGCTAATAGCGTCCAGGTTAGCAGTAAAGATTGCCACAAGTCTTCTTGCGTCAAACCTTCGGGCAGGCGCAGAGGGGTAAATTTCAAGTCTGCCTGCCCCATGAACCCACGGCCTAAGTGCCAACCCCTATGTCGGCGATTTCGGTGCATTTTTACAGTGAGTTTCGCCTGCGGCTCTTCATTCCACCAATTGGGCCCTTCCACTCGAAACGCTCGTTGCAGCCCCGTAGCCCCAAAAACCGCACATACATCACAATAATTGCCTTCGTTATCCGGGCATCGTCCATCCGTAGTCGGATCACACGCCGTTCCCCCCAACCCCCGCACGATGGCCTCGTACCACCACCGTAGGCTTCCCAGAATCCCCGTCTCGTGGATGCGATCCATCGTGCCGTCCACGCCGCCGGTGTAAATAGGTGTGAGAGTCCTCACGACCACTTTTAAGTCGGCCATGTCCTTTACCTCTTTAAAATTCACATTGCGACTTTTCTGTATTTAAAAGGATTTTCCAGTAATTTTCAACTATCATGAGTATCGGGCGTGAGGAATCTCCACTAAATTTAAAAGTCCCCTGATTCAATCTTCTGGAAAAAGAATTTCGAAATCCCCGGTATCCCATCCAGGCCTGTTGAGATAGTGCCAGACTATAGAAAAGGCAAATAACTTCTTAAATCTCTGGTAGCTTATTTTCAACGAGCAATCTTGCTATCACTTCGATCTCTTTCTGGAACCTGTTGGGCAGGTCTCTTTTAAGTGGCTCTATCATACTGTGAACTATCAAAAACATGGCAAGCTCTCGCCTGAATCCCCGGGATCTCAAATATTCAACGGTTTCCTCCGGAATGTGTCCAACATACGCCTGGTGATCCAGGTGGATGTCATCGTTTTTGACTATCAATGAAGGCCAGACTTCAAACCTGGATTCATCCTGCAAAAGATAACCGGCTGTGTCGGCTATCCCGGTTGAACCTTGAGATTCAGGACCAGCCTCTATTACTGCCAGATGCTTCTGGTATGACATGTCTCTTGAGATACCCCTGACGCTCAGCAGTGCATTGGACTTCCTGCCCTCGAGGCTAACCCTGTAGGAATCTTCGATCACATCACTGTTGCGAGCAAAGGAAATAACATTGAGATGGAGATCCACTCTGCTTCCGGCAAAAAATCTGTAGTCACTTTTATGACTCCTGCCGTTTAAAAGATTAACCACATTTATTCTGACCTTTGCTCCATCTCCAGTAAATCCACGAACAAGTGGCTTAACCTCCTGATTCTTTCTGAAACTGTTGAGAATCACGAGATTCAGCTCAGAACTATCACCAATATCGACTTCAAGGCAGGAGAGGACCTCATCTTCCCCGTGAAATCTCGGCACAGTGCTTCCGATGACCACAGTGGCTCTTGAGCCGGATCCCACTTTCAAATTCAGGTAATGATTACCTGGAGCGGGCACTTCTGTGAAACAGCAAACCGGTATTGGTTCTTTTATCTGGATACCCTGCGGGATTTCTATGAAAAAGAATTTTGAAATCCGTTCAACTCTATCCCTTGCCTCTCTATCGAACCTCTCAAATGGCGTTAAAGTGAGGCTGTCCCTTTCAAGGGCACTGAATTTTACTCCTGCTGCTTTGAATTCCTCTTTCAACCTTCTGTATTTTTCAGGTAATGAAGGTTCAATGCCGAGTATAAAGGTTCTTTCGTCTTCCGGAATACCGAGAATTTCTAAAAATTCCTCCATCTTTCTTTCCATTTTATGCCTCCCCCGAAGCGACCATCTCTGCAATTCTCATTATTTCCATAACATACTCGAATGGGATGTGCTTTAGAACAGGTTGAATATAGCCTTTAAGGAGTAAGGTAACTGCTGCCTCTTCTGTAAACCCACGGGATTTCATGTATTCCAGTGCCTCCTCTGAAATCCTTCCGACATAGGCCTCGTGATCCAGATGGACGCTTCCAATCTCAGACGACAGAATTGGATATGTCTCGTGCATCCCTCCAGGAGTAAGAAGGAGACCTGCACACTCTATGTGTCCACGAGCGTTCTTTGCGTTACTATCCGCTTTGATAACCGTGGCGGAGGTATTCCTTCCCTGGTCACGGGTCACCCCTTTTGTTACAATGAGACCTGAAGTTTCTGGTGCCTTTAAGTTTATGTGAATGTAATCGCCAAGGACC
>JALSOY010000088.1 GCA_026986235.1 Caldifarciminota bacterium | reverse complement strand
GCGAATCATTTGACGGAAGCAACGCACTCGGCCTTTACAACGACCCCTATGATTCCATACCCGAATACGGCGGCTACGACGACTGGCTACTGCTACCGGGCATCCTCCCTGATACACTCAGAGAGGACTTCATCGCTTTCATGGCGAAAACATGGAGCCCCGTGCCTGATACCCTCTTTATGTGGGTGGATACAACCTCAAACAAATACTTCACTCATTCTTATGCTTTCAAGGAGACCACATTTGTTGTAACTGACCAGTGGAAACACTTCAGGGCATTACTCGACAAGTTCAACGGCAAACCTGTCAAGATCGGCTTACAGTATAAAAAACGCTACAATCAGGAAGGCAGTATGTTCATCGACTGCGTTGACATGAGCAAGAAGAATGATATCCTCGCACCTGCCGTCATCCCGTTCAAAATGCCGCACAACCACTACTACACCGGGACTCAGGACACAATCATCGTCAATTTGAGCGACGAAAACGGCGTTGACACCAGCACGGTGATGGTATGGTATCGCACAAGAACCGATTCTGGTCAGTGGTCCAGCTGGCAGTATGTCAGAATGAAGTTCCTGAATGAATTTGCGCCCAATGTCTTCATGTTCAGGGCGGCTCTCCCTGCTTTCTCCCCGGGAACTGATGTCCAGTATCGGATTGTCCGTCAGGATACGCTCGGCAACTCCGCCACCACCGCTACTTTCAAATACAGGATAGTCGGTAATGCACCAAAGGATGAACACAAAGACCTCACATTCTTAACACGGTCGTCGCCGTCATCGTGGTTTTCGAAGGAGATAGGAGGAGGCTTTGAAAGCTGGGCGTATATAATGTCTGGAGGTTATGGAGGTATATATGATGACGAGCCTCCCTCTGCGGCTGACAGCGGCGACTTTTTCTGGGGATTTGTTGCGGCTTTCGGTCCCGAAATACTCCGTTCCATGATAGATTCTCTTCCGAAGCACCGCAGGGTAATTCTGTCAAACTACCTGAACAAAATTGAAAAGATGCTCAATGACCCGAATTCGGCATGGTACATAGCTGACAGCGTTGTAAAGGCACTCGAGCTCTACCAGAGGCTCGGCGGTAAACTGCCGGACAAGGGTAAGGATGCGCCTTCGAGGCGGACGGTGATCCTCATGGATATGGACTGGGCTGAGTTCTACCGTGATAGCGCACTCCTCAAAGAGGTTTACCGTGCGAAGTTCATCCAGTCCGATTTGAGCTCCGCTCAGGACGATGCGGACACGCTCATGGGCATCCCCGGCGACCCGATAACGAACGGTATGCCGAACATAATCGTTGAGTATCAATCTGACCCTGACATGATGGTCCCCTGGGGCTACGAGTGCGTAACCGCGTCGGGCGACACCGTGATTGTGGACTCAGGCTGGCGGTTCATGACCGTGAAGAACGGCGATTCGACGAACACCGCCGGCGGAATAGCCTATGTCGGAGTCGCACGCTCGCTCTACTTCATCCCGTTCAACTTCGGTTTCTTCAAGGACACGACACTCATAGACACGCTGTTCAACAGGATAATAGCCTTCGACTCAACTGCCTCGCCGCCCAATGTCATCGACTGGTGCAAGATAGAGCCGCCATACAGGGACACCGTTGAACCCGGAGACAACACCGACACGCTCCATGTGCTGGTCTATGAGCAGGGCCTGACGAATCTGACGGGGATGCAGGACTCCATTGTCGTGGAGGTGGGCTACGGACCTCGTGGCGACTTCCCTGACCTCTCGCCCAACTGGCGCTGGTTCCGGACATACTTCGACGGCAAGGTGGATACGCTCTACCGCTACAAGGGCGTGATACCGGTGGTGGCATCCACCGAGCCGGGCTACTACGACTTCTCGTTCAGAATCTCGGTGCGAAAGAACAGCGGCAAATACGAGGCGTTCTACTATGCGGACACCGTAGGACACGAGGATTCGCTCAACTACTTCACATACCAGTATCCGGGCGAACTGTGGGTCTCCATGGAACACGACATCGCCTGCGACTCAATTAAAAATGTAAGTGAGGGAGATACTATATTTACCGGCTCACAGATTACGCCCAGTGCGTATGTCCACAATTTTGGTAGGAACCAGGAAAGCTTTAAAGTCTATTGCTTCATTTTTGATACAACGGCAGGCGATACGGTCTATCGGGATACACTGAACTTCACCAGCATTCCAGCTGATACCTCTTTCTGGACAAATTTTGAAACCTGGTCTCCTTCAAATCTCCACAACAGGTCGTTCAGATATTTGAGGATGGTGATTTTTAGTGACCTCATAAGTGACCAGTACAGAGGAGATGACACGGTGTCGGTGAATTTCAATCTGTTTACGCACGAGGTCAGGGACAGTGGAGGGATGATATGCCGGGATAATAATTCCGGAGTAAGTTATAACTGGATTGAGCTTACTGGTGGTAAAGACGGAGTTGATACGCTCAAGCTCGGGGACGATGGAAGTGCATGGGTCCACTTTGGTAAGACATTCTATTACTACGGAAGGGCATACGATTCGGTTATGGTAACATCTAACGGGGTATTGAGCTTTTCGCAGGATCCGGGATTCGCAAATGTTGAGTTACCCGATATTGACCATAAGGACCTTATAGCTCCGTTCTGGGAGGACCTTTTTGTTAAAAGTTCAGTTTCAGGCGGCAGTGATAGTCTCGTCTATGCAAGGGTCTGGCCGGATTCAACTGTGATAGAATGGAAAGGTGTATCAAAGGTTGGTGAAAATAGGCCCATGACATTTGAGGTGATGTTTAAGACGCCGGGTAATGCGGATCGGTCGTACATCAAATTCCAGTACAGGGACATGAGCAGGTACGATGAGGAGTCCTTTGATGCAACGATAGGGGTGCAGGATTCTGCTGGAGCGCACAGTAAGTTTATTCAGTACACATACAATGAGACGCCATACACGCCGAACTGGAGTGAGAGCGGTAAAAAATCATCAGGATCTTTTGAGAGAGGAAAGGAAAAGGGAGGCTGGGCGATAATGTTTGCCACTTCCGAGGCGACAGGTGTGGGTGAGGAAGTAAGGCTTCCACAGATGCTGTTTCTTTCGCAGAACTTACCGAATCCTTTTGTAAGGACGACGGTGATAAGGTTTGGTCTGCCGACGGCCGGAGATGTGAGTTTGAAGGTATATAACATACTGGGTCAGAGGGTGGCTACACTTGTGGATCGCAGGCTAAATGCAGGATACCATGAGGTGAGGTGGAATGGAAGTGCGGAAACGGGTAGCATGTTGAGGGCAGGAGTTTACTTCTACATTTTGAAGTTTGAAGGGAGGGTTTTGAGGAGGAAGATGATGATACTGAGGTAACACCTCCTCTACCGGGGGCACAGCGGGGGGCATGGTGGCCGAAAGGCCACCATGCCCCCCGCTGTGCCCTTCCTTAATATTGAGCATTTTATTTCCTGAGTTTTTAAGCTCATATACCAAACTCTTTCAATTTTTCTATCAATCTCTCGTAACTTTCTCCAAGTTTCTCTTGGAATCCCGGGTCCATAACCACATGGGTTAATCTATCTTTGTGTTGCGGCGGGATTATGTAAAATGTGGAAAGTCTTAATTTTGAGGTGATGTCCAATTCTCTTAAAGGATAAAGTGAAATGTAAAACATCTTATCCACTTCTTTCCCTTTTAACCGCTTCTCGATAGGGTTTCCACTTTCAGGGTCAAAACTTTTATAAAAGAGTTCATATCTATCTCCAAATGTGGCAAGTCTCCCTGCCTTCTCATAAAAATGTCTATTAACTTCTTCCTCCATTGTGGTAAACTCCACCCATAATTTCTTTTTTGGTAAATACAGGTCAAGATCCGTAATCTCTTCATCACCGATTCTAACTTTTACCTCGGTATAAAAATCTCTCACTCCAAGGTCATTCATCAAGCCAGATGCTAAGTATCTATCAGCTTTATTTTGAAGTTTCCCCCTCTTTCTGGGGTTTAGCGCCATCCTGACGAATTCACTGGTTTCATCGAAACCATAGAAGACACCTTCCAATGTATTCTCTCTATGAATAGGTGGTTCAACATCGGTGAGAAATCCATGAAGAATTAAATTCCTCTTTCTCTCATCCGAATCTACGAAGATGTTAACTCTGGCATTACCGACGATTCCAAAAATAACCCAGATAAAAAATGCATTTTTACCGTCTATTTTATTCACAATCTCAATATCTCTCCAGGGAATGCCTTTCTCATGGGTTCAGTCGCATAAACTACATCCAGAAGACGGATCAGCTCATTCCGCCCAAACTTCTTTATCACGCTGTCCAGAATCTCTGTCTCCTCTTTTGTTAGATGTGCAATTTGGACTTCATGTGCCTTTTCCGTAGGCCTGTAATTGTGAGCAGGACCAAATTTTGTCAACTCCGTTTCATCCGTTAAATATCCCTCGTTTTTCAATTTAATGATAGCATCTATCACTTCACGAGAATAAGGACCATAGAAATAATATCTGTATTCTGTTCCTGTAATCGTTCTGCCCAACTTGGATTTTGCGATTAAATCAGCAAGATACAAAATTTTCATAATTCTGGTCCTGCCAACTTTCACTCGAGCTTTCTCTAATCGTCTGGTTACATATAGTATAGTTTCGATAACCTTTTCCATAATCCCACCTCGTCTGTCAACCGTATTTGATATAATATTCTACCCCTTATTGACAGTCAATAAATTACCTCTCCCTTGATTTGCCAGGGATAATAGTTTATAAATTTTAAAGCTGTCCCCGTAGCTCAGTAGGATAGAGCGGCGGTTTCCTAAACCGCAGGTCGCAGGTTCGAATCCTGCCGGGGACGCTTTTTATTTTCTGGAAACCCTCCCGATTACTTTAAATTCCGGTACGACCTCCATTATCTCCTCAGGTCTTGAGGTGATCAGTGCATATCCGATCCCCATGTTAAAAACCCGCCTCATCTCATCTTCAGGAACATCTCCCCACTCCTGAATTTTCCTGAATATCCACGGAACCTCCCAGGACGACCAGTCGATTTCAGCCCTCATGTTCTCCGGAATGACCCTTTCGACATTTTCAACAAGGCCACCACCTGTTATGTGAGCCATACCCTTTATTTCCATGCCCAGGAGTTTTTTTATCTCAGGAACATAAATTCTCGTGGGTTTCAAAAGTTCAAGATATAAAGGCCCATTTCCCGGATCCTCAAATATGTTTATTCCCGCTTTTCTGATTACCTCTCGAACGAGGCTGAATCCGTTGGAATGCAGTCCAGACGAGGGTAACCCAAGGATAGTATCCCCCTCTCTTATGGATCCTTTATCAGGCATGTTCTTCTTTTCCACGATGCCAACGACGAAGCCTGCCACATCGAAAATATCTACATCGATCATGCCGGGAAGCTCCGCCGTTTCACCTCCGAGTAAAATTCCACCTGAGATTTCAAGTCCCTTTTTTATACCTTTTATGACTTCAGAGAAGGTTTTTTCGTCGATTTTTCCTGTGGCGTAGTAATCCAGGAAAAAGAGAGGTAAGGCACCAAGGGTAAGTATATCGTTGACACACATGGCAACAAGATCAATTCCGATGGGGTCAAGGTAATTCGCCTCCACGGCGAGTTTGATCTTTGTCCCCACTCCATCAGTTGAAGTAACCAGAACGGGCTCTTCAAAGTTTTTTAGTATCCCGGAAATGTCAAAAATACCGCCAAAGCCACCGACCTCCCGGGAGAAGTTCTTTACGATTTCAACGACTCTGCTGGCCTTATCAAGGTTTACTCCCGCATCTCTGTAGAACATGGATGAATTATAAAAACACAGTGAAAATCCCTCAAGGAGGAGGTTTCAGGGTTTTTTTGACCTTCCAGGCAGGAAAACCCCGGAAAGTTGTCCTCTCGAGCTCAACACCGAGGTGATTCAGGAAATCTGAGGAATCTGCAACTTCGGTCTGGAATCTGCATTCCCAGAAGGTTGTTTTTAGAGGTATTACAAAGTAATCCACATGGTCTTTGTCGATTCTGATCAGGGCGAGCATGCCGCTGGCTTTTTTCGTGTAAGAACCAAAAATGAAGTTTCCAAGAGAATAAAATATGGGTTTACCCTTATAGATCTCAACGGTCTGGACGACATGGGGGTGGTGGCCCACGACCGCATCTGCGCCGTGGTCAATGGCGTACCTTGCAAGGGTTCTCTGATAGAGTTTGGGGGTGTCCAGTAGCTCTGCTCCCCAGTGAAAGACGACGATTTTGAAATCGGCGTCGGTTGAATTGAGGTCTTCTTTTATGAGATTTTCTGTGCCGTGTGCGGTTCCGGGGCTTGTACTGTCGGCCCAGAAGGATCTGGGAAGGGTGTTAGAATAGCAGAGGAAGGCGATTTTCAGGTGGTCTTTTTTCAGGACAAGGGGTTTTCGTGCCTCTTTAAGATTTTTGTCTGCGCCGCAGTGACCAATTTTCAGGCTGGCCAGCACCCGAAGGGTGCTGGCCAGCCCAGCCCATCCGTAATCCATTATGTGGTTGTTCGCAAGTGTAAAACCGGTTATACCCCGCAAAATCTTCGCATACCTTACCGGAAACCTGAAGACATACCTCTTGTTCTGGACAGCCTCCCCCGTGTCTGTAATTGGACACTCAAGATTAAAAAATGTCACATCAACACTATCAAGAAGAGGTCTTATCTTTTTCATAGGATATTCTGGATCCTTCTGAACGAACTCAAGAAGGCTTCCCGAGGGCATCAAATCCCCACCAATCAGTATGGTGATGGGTTTTGCTGTTAAAAGGAGGATGAAAAGTTGTATCAACATGAGTAAAATTATAACCCATGCCGTACGAGACACTTGACCACACAGCAGACTACGGTTTCCTGGTGCACAGTGAAACACTTGAGGGATTGTTCCGGGAATCTGCTGAAGCCCTTTTTCGTGAAATGGTCGCTAACTTCGACGATGTCCGTGTCAGGAGGTGTATTGAGATTACACTCGAGGAAGAGACACTTGAAGACCTTTTCGTTTCGTGGTTGAACGAACTCCTTTTCCACTTTGAGGCCCACAAAATGCTTTTCAGGAAATTTGAGGTGAAAATTCGGGGAACCAGCCTGAATGCCACAGCCTGTGGTGAGGAGATGGATCGTTCAAGACACGAGATGGTGATAGGGATAAAAAGTGCCACCTACCACGAGCTTGAGATATGGCGAGACGAAAGAGGCTGGCACGCAAAGTTCATCTGTGATGTGTGATGGAATTGACAACTGAGCTCTCATTTAAGGCCCGGCACGCAGTAAAGGTGGATGGTAAACGGGAGGAGCCCCACTGGCACGAATTTAAAATTAGAGTTACAGTAGAGGGGGACCTTAAAGAGAATGGATTTGTGGTTGACTTTGTAAAACTCAGGGAAGTGATCAGGAAACTGATCATTTGTGAACTTGAAGGCGGTAACCTGAACGAAATTTTTGACCAGCCAAGCGTTGAACTTATAGGAGTGTGGATATTCAGAAAGTTGAAAGAAGAGGTGGAAAAGCTCGGATGCACTCTTTCCAGTGTGAGTGTGTTTGAGAGAGAAACTGACTGGATAACAGTCAGGGAGAGCGATATATGAGAGATGTTCAGAGCGAGAGGGATCACCGCAACATACCACTTGAAAGAGTGGGAGTTGAGGGACTCAGGTATCCGATAAAGGTGATGGACAGACTTCGTGGAACCCAGTCAACAGTGGGTACCATTTCCCTTGCCGTGGATCTGCCCGAGGAGTTCAGGGGGACACACATGAGCAGATTTCTCGAGGTCCTGCATTTCTACAAAGATTACATCTCCCTCGAGAATCTTGAGGAGATACTGGATGAACTGAGAAGAAGGCTGAATGCGTCCAGTGCCCACATAGAGATTGAGTTTCCGTACTTTTTGAAGAAAAAGGCTCCTGTGACTGGGGCCGAAAGCTTTATGGATTACAGGTGTAAATTCATAGCGACCAAGAACGACAGGTTCGATTTTATTCTTGAGGTTAACACACCTGTGCAGACCCTCTGTCCCTGTTCAAAGGAGATAAGCGATTACGGAGCACACAACCAGAGGGCAGAGGTTACTATACAGGTGAGGATGAGAAAACTCGTCTGGATAGAGGAGCTCATAGAGATTGCCGAAGAGGCTGCCTCAAGTCCTCTATATGCGTTGTTAAAACGGGAGGACGAGAAGTTTGTTACAGAGCACGCCTACGACAACCCGAAGTTCGTTGAAGATGTTGCCCGTGATGTTGCACTGAAACTTGAGGAAAACGACAGGGTCACATGGTACTACATCATGGTAAAGAGCTTCGAGTCAATTCATCACCACAACGCCTATGCCTGCCTGAGGAGGTCAAAGACTACCAGTCAACGAGCCTCTTCTCACCCTCAAGTTTCCTGATTCGAGTCACATCCTGTGTGACCTCCAGCGTTCCTCTGTAGTTCCCCTCTTCGTCCCTTACCGCGAAGTATTTTATGAATATGAACCTGCCCTGAAAGTTGAGCCAGAACTCAGCGTAGTCCTTCTCTCCTGATTTGAAGGCCGAAAGGATTTTATTTACAATGTGGACACTACCGGGAGGATGGCAGAGCTGAACGGGCCTTCCTATAATGGATTCAGTCCTGTCGAAGATTCTGTGTGAAGATGAGAAGTACTTTACTCTGTCGAACTCGTCTATGAAGGTAACATCGACCGGGAGATGGTTGAAAATAAGGTCTATCTGTTCTGGAGTAAGAAAACCCGTATTGAGTCTTATGTCATCAGGACCCGGAATTTTGTAGGTATCGGGAACGAGTGTCACGCCTTTTTCCACGAGTTCCCTTTTCATGTGTTCGGGGAGTTTTTCAAAGTCGATACTTTCGTTTACCTGATAGGGATAAATGGGTTCAGCAGGGGACTCAAACTCGCCAGGTTCAACCCGGTAGTATCCAATTTCATCACTCTGTTTTTTTATGGCCACCCATTCACCCTCACTGAAGATTCCAAGTATCGTGGGATACAGGATGTTGTTCTCACGAAATGTCATGTCAACGAGGCTCTCGGCAAGGTCGGCGCCGATTCTGAAGATCTCTTCCGTTTCACCTCTTTCCAGGGTCTTGAAAAATTTTTTGATCTTTCCCCTGATTTCATCGTGTTTTTTCCACAAAACAGTTGGGACAGCGGTAAGTCCTCTCCTTTCAAGATAAGGGAATACGATGAGCTCTTCCCGGTTGTAATGTGTCGGGCCAATTTGGGAGATGGATTTTGCAACTGTAAGGAGGTTTTCGAGAATACTTTTTCTCATTTTTTCGTCACGGGCGTTCCTGAGGGAGTTCGCATAAAGGTTTAGAACTTCAGCGTCTCTTATTATTTTTGAGTTTTCTTCAAACAGTGTCTTAACGGGGTGTCCTTCTGGAAGGTTTTCGAATTTTCCCGCACCTGCTACAGATTCTTTGAAGATCTGTACATGGATGTCACACAGCCGGGCGATCTCAGTGGGTTTTATCCCCTCTTTTACAAGTTCCTGCTCAACGAGCGGGATCTCAAGTGGAGAGACACTTTTAAGGACATCACGGAACCTCTCGAGAAGGGTTTCAGGTGACTCACCCCTGTGGATGGCTTTTAGCATTTCCTTTAACTTTTCCTTCTTAATTTCTCGATTTTTCAGAAGCTCAGACATGGCGTCCTCCTTAATATCATTAATTTAGTGATATTATATTCCGGAATGCGGAAAGCTTCAAGGTGAGAAAAAGTTCGGGGCCAGAGTGTTAAAATTTCTACTATGAAAGTGGTCCTCCAGTCAGGTGGTGGAAAAGACAGCATTTTCGCACTTTACGAGTTTCGCAGAAGTTATCCTGATGCGTATGTCAGTGGTATGCTCGTTACGATAACAAGGGATTTCTCCAGGGTCTCCATGCATGGGGTTCGCGAGAAACTCATTGAGAGGCAGGCAGAATCCATGGGACTGAAACTTTTTAAATCGTATATTCCTCGAAATGCTTCAAACGAGGTATACATAGACGCAACTCTTTCTACCCTGAGAAAGATCGCTTATTCCGTTGGCCTTGATGGTGTGATTTTTGGTGACATTTTCCTCGAAGACATAAGAAAATTCCGTGAAGAACTTTTAAAAAGGCTGGATCTTAAACCCATCTTTCCACTCTGGAGAAGGGACACGAGAAAACTCGCTGAGGAGTTTGTGGATCTTGGATTCAGGACAGTGGTAGTTGTTATTGATAGAACAAGACTATCAGAGGAATTTCTCTGCAGGGAGTTTGACAGGAGTTTTCTCAACGACCTTCCTTCAGGGGTGGATCCCATGGGTGAAAACGGGGAATTCCACACTTTCGTTTACGATGGTCCCACATTTGATTATGGTGTGAAGTTCAACAGGGGTGGGATACACAGGTCAGGTGACTTCTCCTACTGCGACCTTACCATAGATCGGTGATTTTTCTCAGGTATCCGACGGTTGTTACCTCTCCGTGACCGGGAAGTACAGAGGTGTTGTCAGGATAGGAAAGTATTCGAGAAATTGACCTGAAAAGCAGGCTTTCGTTACCTCCCGGGAGATCTGTTCTGCCGTAACCGTCTTTGAAGATCACATCTCCCACGATCAGGAAACCGTCACCTGCCAGTGTGATTGAGCCGGGAGAGTGACCGGGGGTATGGATCACCTTCACGCCTGTGTTGAGTGCATCTCCCTCATCGAGGAATCTATCAACACTGTCAATAGTGTCAGGAAGTTCAATTCCCCAGAAGTGTTTTACAAATGCAGGTTGAGCGAGGAGTACAGGGAGGTCCTCTCTGTGCATCCAGAATGGGATGTTGAATCTCTCTTTCAGGGGTTTTGCGCCGAGTATGTGGTCAAAGTGGGCATGGGTGGCAACGATGGCGAGGGGTGTGCATCGGAGGTGATAAATTTTGTTAATTATGCGGTCCACATCACCACCAGGATCAACGATGAAGCAGTGTTCATTTATCTGGATAATGTAACAGTTCGTATGAAAGGGGCCGACTGTCAGTCTGTGGATTTTCATGGATTAGATTATCCTGTAGGTGGGAAAATCCTTCCAGAATTTATTTCCGATGAGCCCTGAGGTAGAGGAGCAGGGCAAGGCCGACGAGAAATGCGGCGAAGAGGCTGGTACTTATCATGAGAAACACGGAATGGATGCCGAATCTGTCTGCAAGGTAGCCCCCTGAGGAAACGGCGAGGGACCCCACGCCGAAGTTGAGGAAGAAAGTTATGCCGTAGAACCTTCCTCTGAATTCAGAGGATGTGTAAGCAGCGATGAGGCGGTTAGAGAGGGGCTGGAACCCGAAGTACATGAGTGAGAATCCTGTCACTGTGGCGAGGGCAATGTTGCCTTTGACAAAGTAGGTTGCAAGGAGAAATGGAAGGCTCAGGAAGGTGACCGCGACATAATAGATTTCCCTCCTTTCACTCTCAGCCAGTTTACCACCTACAAGCTGACCAACGATTCCTGTGAGGAGTACGAGGGTTGAGTACATACCGCCCTTCAGGAGTGTGCCTGTCCTTTCAGTGAAGAAGGCGGGGAGGTATGTCACGAAGCCACGGTAAGTAAAGCCGTTGAGGGCACCAAATACGAGGATAAATATGATGGGAATGAGGATGTATCCCTGTACTTCTCCGTGGCCAGGTGGCCTTTTGTGATGTGCGACCTCCTCTCCGAATCGGAAGAGGAGACCTGAGTAGAGGAGTGAAACGAGGGCCAGGAGGAGCAGGGCGATGCGCCAGCCAAATTGATCAGCGAGAGAGGAAACGATGACAGGGGTGAGAGCCACACTGAGGGTGCCGGCAACCCCCATGATACCCAGTGCAGTACCGGGTTCCTCTATGTTGAGGGTGATAAAAGAGTAACCTGCGGGATGAAAAAGGCTTGCAAAGGCAGCGAGGAGAACGAACCCTGCGATAACGATAGTAAAGGATGGGGCAAGAACGATGAAAAACAGTGCGACGGTGGCACCTGATGCGTACACCTTTATTACCCTGTAGGCTCCGATTCTGTCTATCAGGAAGCCGGATAAGGGGGCGCCGAGGCCAAACATGAAGTAGATGATGTTGCCTGCAAACCCTATGTGAGTATAACTGACTGAAAAAATGTTTTTAAAAACGGGAATGAGGACCGAGAATGATAGGATAAACAGGTGGTCAAGGAAATGCCCCAGAATTGCCACGATGAGGACATTTTTTCTGCTCATGGAAAAATTATAACACCCTACTCTCGGGATGTCATCAATTTTGTTCGTTACTACGAACTAACTTTACAATAACCGGATTTTGTTTTACTACAGCCGATATTTTTAAAAATAAAACCTGAAATTTTCAAATCGTGTTCTATTTTTCTAACAAATCCGGTTGAAAAAATCAGGGAGGTGTGTTATACTGAACTATACCGGAGGTAGTCATGATACTGGAGTCTTCTGTGTATAAAGAAATTTTTGGTCCCTTAATCGTTCACGAGTCTCAGAAGGTCATAAAGTTTGACACTGAGACAGAGGTCGTTGAGAGTTCATTAGTGAACAACATTCCACGGGAAGAGATTTACGAAATTTTTAAAGATCTTGCCATTGTAATACCGCTTAAAAACGAGAAGTTGCACCTGCTTGACGGTGTGCTCAAAGCCATCCCTCACAGGTGTCCTATAATCGTCGTTTCTGCAAGCCAGAAGGACATACCCAACCACTTCAAGATGGAGATAGAGCTCGTGAAGCACTATTATTCTCTGACCCATTCAAGGGTTATGATCATCCATCAGAAAGACATGGGAGCAGCCGAGGCCTTTAAAGAGCAGGGCTACATGGACATCATAGACGAGAACGACGGCCTCATAAGGTTTGGAAAGGGAGAAGGTATGCTCCTTGGTGTAATGCTTGCCAAGGCCATTGGTGCCAGATATGTGGGATTCATTGATGCGGACAACTACATACCCGGGGCGGTCAACGAGTATGTTAAGGACTATGCCGCCGGTATTCTTATGAGTGATAGTGATTACACCATGGTGAGACTCAAGTGGAGGCACAAGCCCAAGGTCATGCAGAGAGGGCTGTACTTCAGGCGCCGGGGAAGGGTGAGCGAGATTACCAACAGGTATCTCAACCTCCTCGTTGCTGACAGAACTGGATTTGAGACGGACATTTTTGTTACCGGAAACGCCGGCGAGCACGCCATGTCCATCAAACTGGCCGACCTCATGTCCTTCTCCTCCGGTTACGCTGTTGAAACCCATCAGCTCGTGTTCCTTCTCGATAGAATGACCCGGCCCAATCACCCGGAAAAGCTGAAGGATGTTTACGAACAGGGGATTGAAATCTTCCAGATCGAGACCCTGAACCCGCATATTCATGAGGAAAAAGGGACAGAGCACATTAACGAAATGATACTCGTCTCACTCGCTGAGATATATCACTGTGAGATGTGTACGGAAAATGTGAAAAAGAGGATCCTTGAGGAGCTCTACTCAAGGAAGATACTGAAAAAAGGAGAGATACCTCCAAAGCCCCGCGCCATGGCACCCACAGGTGAAATTGACATAGAAAGATGGTTTAAAAAGGTTAAAAAACGCTCTGACACACTCGTCATCCTTGAGTGAAAAAACTCATCTTTTTTGACATAGACAAAACCCTGATTGATGAGAACTACAACCCGGACAGAGGTTTAGTTGTCGTTAACCGTCTGAAAAAGATGGGATTCGATGTCATTCTGAATTCTTCCAAAACGAGGAAGGAGCAGGAGTATTACAGGGAAGTTTTTGGTCTATCTACTCCTTTCATCGTGGAAAACGGTAGTGGTGTTTACATACCCGATGGATTTTTCCCCGGACTTACCCTTCCTGAAAGAGGGGGTTACCTTTTTATTCAGCTCGGTGTACCCTACGAACACATCGTTGAGAATTTACGGGAAGTAGAAGGGAAATACGGTCTCAAGTACTACGCCAACTCAACCCTTGAAGAGGTAAAGATGTATCTTGGAATGGACGACTTCCTTGCACGCCTTGCTCGTGAGAGGGAGTTTTCTGAGACCATCTTTGAATTCAGAGATTCCGGCTTTGTTGAAGTTCTCTCATCAAGGGGCCTCACATGTCAGCAGGGAAGCAGGTTCATATCTGTCCTCGGCAAAACGGATAAGGGAAGAGGCATGGAGAGATTGGTTGAGCTTTACAAGAAATACTACAAGGTGAAGACCTTTGCGGTAGGAGACGGAAAAAACGACTTTCCCATGTTCGATGTGGCTGACGAAAGTTTCTTGATCGGTGAAAGGAGCCATCCCCGGGCAAAAAATATCCATGACCTGATGGAAATTCTCAACTATCTGGAGTAGAGGATTTCTCTCTGGATCTCCCACATTTTCCTGAAAAGACCATCCGGCGTGGAGAGGAGTTCTGGGAGCGTCCCACTTTCAACTATTCTGCCCCTGTGCAGGACGAATATTCTGTCCATTTTGTCCATGTGGGTAAACCTGTGGGTGATAAAGATGATGGTTTTCCCTGATAGGTTTTCAAAGATG
>JALSOY010000087.1 GCA_026986235.1 Caldifarciminota bacterium | reverse complement strand
GTGTGGGTGTCCGGTGGTCGTATCGGATATCCCACCTCACAGGGAGGTTTGCGGGGATGCCGCACTCTATGTTGATCCACACAGTGTTGAAAGTATCAGAGAGGGGATTCTCAGGGTGCTGAAAGACTCAGATCTTCGGAGGGAACTTGCTCAAAGAGGTATCAGGAGAGTGAGGGAGTTTTCGTGGGAAAGGTCTGCTTTTAGGGTATCTTACCTTATAGATTCAGTTCTTTACGCTTGAGAGTTTGGCTTTCACATAGGACGCCCTAAATTTATCCCTTTCTTCGGGGGTGAGATCCTTTCCTATCAATTTTTGAATGTGCACAGGTTGTGAGTAGAAAAGAAGTTCGTTTAAGGTTTTAACAGGGTAGTCCAGAACGAACCCGTAAGCAAGTCCAAGTCTGAGGGATGAGAAGTGGTTGGCTGCTTCTTTGAAGCTCAGAAGTCTTGCACTCTGCAGAATGGCAAGAGATCTGTAAGTTCTGTCTTCCAGTAGGTCTTTCATTCTTTCATATATTTCTTCGCGGGTTTTCTTTTCAAGTTCCACGACAGAGTTGATGACTTCTTTGAATTTTTGAAGGAGTTCTTCTTCGGTCACGCCCAGAGTGAGGGTACTCGAGATCTGGAAGATATTTCCGACAATGTCGCTTCCTTCGCCATACAGTCCTCGAATGTTGGCTCTGACCAGCTCGAGGTTTTCTATCAGGGATTTTAGTTCCTTGTTTATGATTATACCGGGAATGTGCATGAGGACAGAGATTCTTATGCCGAGTCCCACATTTGTGGGGCACGAAGTTAGAAATCCAAAGGGCTCCATGTATGCATACTCCAGAACTTCACCGAGTTTTTCTTCTATCTCGAGGGCCTTTTTAAAAGCTTCATCCGGACTGTAACCGGGCGAGATAACTGAGATCCTGATGTGATCCTCTTCGTTGATCATGATATTGATACCTTCGTCTGAAGAGAAGTAAATTCCTCTACCCACGGGTTCATTGGTGAGGTCAAATGTCGCAAGGTGTCTTTCGATCAGGAATTTTCTATCCTGTTCTGTGAGTTCTTCCATGGTCAGGAATATGGGATTTTTGATAATTTTCAGGTTGTCGAGGGCCTCTTTTACTATGGCGAGTATCTCAAGTCTTTCAGCTTCTTTCGCCTTTATGTTGAAAGGAAACTTTCGCAAATTTCTGGCAATTCTAACTCTTGTGGAGAGGATCATTTCCGGAAACCTGCCCTCTCCACTGAGCCACACAGGGGGTTTTTCAATGAGAGTCTGAAGATTTGTTTTGCGTGATTTTTTCATTTAGTTCCTTGATTTTGTCTCTTATTTTTGCCGCTTTTTCAAAGTCCTCGTTTTCCACGGCCTGCCTAAGTTCTTTCTCGAGGAGGAGTTTTTCTTCTATTATGCTTTCGGTTTTAATGCCGGCTTTCCTGTAAGCCCTTCCCCTGTATTCGTAAGTGCCGTGGAGTTTCCTCAGGTAGCCCTGAAGATTTTCAAAAAAGGATTCGTAACAGTACGCACATCCGAACTTGCCTGCCCTTTTGAAGTACTCCCAGGTCATTCCACAGTGTTTGCAGTGGAGGTTTTTCTTCTCCTCGTAAGACCTCTGGAACATACCTTTGATGGTTGAGGGTTTGATGTTGAAGATGGGCTCCACCTTCTTTTTTTTCTTCTTACGAGGAAGTCCGAGGGATGCCTTTTCGGCGCATACATCACAGAGATGTTTTACCACCTTGACTCCATCCACTATTTCAACATAGAGGACAGTGGCCTCTCTTACTTTACACTCTTCGCAGAGTGCCATTCACTCACCCCCGAATATCCGTGCAGAAACTTTTTTATGCTCTCCTTGATCCCATTTATGTCCAGTCCAACCTTCTGGAGCAGAACTTTCCTGGGTCCGTGTTCGATAAATCTGTCAGGCAGACCGAGTCGAAGAACATCGATATGGTGACCGATCTCGTTCAGGAATTCAAGTATGCCGTCACCGAAACCTCCGATGAGTGCGTTTTCTTCCACAGTAACAATCTTTTTGATACCTGATTCGACGATCTGAAGCAGGACTTCTCTGTCCATTGGCTTAACGAATCTTGAGTTTACCACTTTAATGGATATACCGAGCTCTTTCTCAAGCTGTTCTGCAGCCTTGAGTGCCGGATAAACCATCGTGCCTACTGCAAGTACGGCGATTTCGCCCCCTTCTTTCAGGATCTCCCATGACCCAATGGGAATCTCGTCAAAAGTTTTCTTAAGATCAAGGCCAATAACCCTGTCCCTCGGGTATCTGAAGGCGATGGGTCCCCTGTCATAGATTGAGGCCGTGAAGATCATGTCCCTGAATTCGTTTTCATCCTTCGGAGCCATAATGACCATGTTGGGTATAAGGCGAAGGTAGGAGATGTCAAAAGCTCCGTGATGGGTGGGACCGTCCTCTCCCACGAGTCCTGCCCTGTCAATTGCAAATTTTACCGGTAGGTTCTGAAGGGCAATGTCATGAATGATCTGGTCGTACGCCCTCTGGAGAAATGTGGAGTAAATAGTGGCAAAGGGTTTAAATCCTTCAACTGCAAGGCCGCCAGCAAAGGTGACTGCGTGCTGTTCAGCTATACCCACATCGAAATGTCTATCAGGGAATTTTTCCCGCATGAGATCCAGGCCGGTCCCGAGCGTCATCGCAGCAGTTATGGCAACGATCTTCTCGTCTTTCTCGGCAAGTTCGACGATGGTTTTCCCATAGATCTTTGACCATTTGGCAGGCCCGGGCTTTTTCACAGGTTCACCTGTGATCCTGTGGAAAGGGCCAAGTCCATGGAAAAGCTCAAGTCTTTCTTCTGCAGGTTTGTATCCCTTACCCTTTCTGGTCAAAACATGCACGAGGACCGGTCCTTTCAGGTCCTTAACTCGCCTGAAAGTCGTGATAAGTTGTTTGATGTCGTGTCCATGTATGGGACCAACATACCTGTATCCCAGTTCTTCAAACATCAGGGTTGGAACGGCGAAATTTTCAAGGGCAGTCTTGACCCTTCTGATCAGGTCCCGGGTTCTGTAGGAGAGGGTGGAACTCGGGATTTTACCGAGAAGTTCCCAGACATCTTCTTTCATTCTGTTGTAAATTTTTGAAGTTTTGAGCTTTACGAGATAATTGGACAGGGCACCGATATTCTCGGCTATGGACATTTCGTTGTCGTTCAGTATAACGATGATGTCCCTTTTCTGTGCACCAATGTTGTTCAGGGCCTCGAAGGCCATACCCCCGGTAAGGGCGCCATCGCCTATTATTGCAACAACTTTAAAGTCTTCTCCCTTGAGATCCCTTGCAACTGCGATCCCGAGGGCCGCAGAAAGGGAAGTTGACGCATGTCCTGCTCCAAAGATATCGTGGGGCGATTCATCCCTCCTCAGGAAGCCGCTTATGCCCCCATACTGTCTTATGGTATGAAAACTCTCCTTTCTTCCAGTGACAATCTTATGGGGATAAGCCTGATGTCCCACATCCCAGACGAGTTTGTCTCTTGGGCTGTCAAAAACATAATGAAGTGCAAGTGTAAGCTCAACCGCTCCGAGGTTTGGTGCAACATGACCTCCAACTTTTGAGAGAACATCCAGCATGAATTCCCTTATCTCCGCAGCAAGGGTTTCAAGCTCGTGATAGCTCAACTTTTTCACATCTTCAGGTCCTTTTATCCTGTCTATTATTTTTTCCATAATAACACCCCTCACTAAAGGGATTTCAGGGAATTATAATTACTCATCGCTCATATTTCAAGGACAGTTTTTTAGGCGGTATG
>JALSOY010000086.1 GCA_026986235.1 Caldifarciminota bacterium | reverse complement strand
CGTGATCCCTTTCGTATCTTATAACTTTATTAACGAAGTTTGTTGCCTGAGCGGGAGTAGAAACCGGTGCCCTGCCAACTATAAGATCAGGAATGAGGTCAACGCTGTCTTCCACTTCTCCGAAGATTCCGTCTCCATCCAGATCCCAGGAACCATCCAGGTCCGAGTAGTAAAGGTCGCATGGTATCATGTTGTCCGATGAATTACCCGTACCGGCATCCATTGCATAGGCATATCTCGCTGGAATTATGTCAGTATCACCTCCGAGTAACAGGTATCCTCTGTGTGTTTTCAGGTAATTTCTTATTTTTTCCGCTGTATCTCTGCCCAACTGGCTGGAGGTTATATCCTCCACAGTGACAATTACTGCTCGCAATCCTTTTCTCTTTTTCCAGCTTAAAAGTGGCCGAAAGTACGGTGCAAGGGCAGAGGATGTTATGATTATGTAGCTGTCAGGTACTGCGATTTCCGGCTTCTCCTCAACTGCATCTTCTATTACGAATTTGTAGTTGAAAATAAGCTCCCCCTTCCCGGGGATGTAGCTCAGAGGATAGATAAGTAGTTCGTAGAAATTTTCTCCGGCAATCTTTCTTCTTCCGAGAATTTTATAGGGTTTTTGAGGAAACTGATTGATACTGGAGTAAACCTCGGGATTTTCTTTTATTCCCTTAAAGAGTTCAGGATGGGAAATGGGTACGGCCGCAGGTGTGGGCATGATTCTGAAATGTCCGGGTAATTTTCTGGAAAAAACATGTATTTTTACCCTTTCAGCCTTCACGAAGAGAGGTTTTACGGGTAAAAAGGGAGATCCTGGTGTTCCGTGGTTTATGCAACCGGGTACTTCAGGAATGTAATAGCCTTTGATCATGTTTATTTCAGGGTATTCGAAGTTAACGGTCAGGGAAAGGAGGATCAGAATCAGCGTCATTTTATGTACCTCAGGATGTCTTTTCTCATAAGCATGCCTATTACTTTTCCATTTTCACAGACGGGCATGGAGTCAACTTCCTGTTCTTTAATGATTTTATACGCATCGAGGAGAGACATGTCAGGTGACAGACAGGGTGAGTTCAACCTCACGAGGTCTTCGGCAACGATCAGTTTTTCCATTGTTCTGTCCATAACAAACTCTTCGAGATCCCTCAGGTTGATAACTCCAACCAGACTTTCATCTTCGTCTATGACGGGTAAGGTGTGACATTTTGATTTTTCAAAGATGTTGATGATTTCTTTTATTTTCATTTCGGGTCTGAGGGTATTGAAGGATCTTATTGTGAGGTCTTTAACTCTCAACTCTCCAGACCTCGGTTTTTTGCTATAGCCGAGCTGTTTTAAAAATTCAGAGAAGATCTCTTCAAAGTGCAGATCAAGGATGGGGCGTGATTCCATTTCAATTATTCTGGAGAGTTTGATCTCCCCGGCAGACATGAGTCCTCTTTTTAAAAGGATGATGCCACCGATTTCAAAAACGATGGTGGACGAGAGTATGAGATTCATTGCGGTAACTCCAGCCGGTCCTTTAGATCCAATGAGAAGTGCAAAGCCTATAGCGAGTCCAGCCTGGGTCAGGATTCCCATACCTATAGCCTGAGCCTCCCATTTTTCTGCACCGCCTCGCAGGGCACCCCTGTAGGCGCCGAAGTACTGGCCGGCTCCCCGGGCGATAACATAGAGAGCAACGCCGGGTAACATGGGAATTAACAGGTTGAGGTGCATGCTGGCACCCGAAATGAAGAAGAAAATTATGTAGATGAGATTATCAAAAAGCTCCAGTTCCTTCAGGATCTTTTTGTGTTTTATGGACGCATTGGATGCGATGAAACCGATAAAAAATGCCCCCACATAGGGATTTAAATGGTAGGTTTCAAGTATTCCTATTGTGGCCAGCACGGTGCCGAGTGCAAGAATGGTCATGTTGAGTTCACTCTTTGTCTTCACCTCGATGTATGTGAGGAAGAACCCCACTGCAAGTCCGATAAAGGAGGAAACTGCGTACTTGAGGGATATTATGTAAAAGTGATAAAGGATTCCGGCGTGAAGCTTTTCCTTAAAGACTATCGGCAAAAAGGCACTGAAGAGGTATAGTACGAGCAGATCGTTTATAACTATGAGCAGAAGAAGGGACGATGTTACAGGTCCCTCTGCCCCAAGCTCATCTATTACCGCTATTGTAGAGGCAGGTGCAATGGTGACACCGATCAGCCCGATAAACAGAGCCACCCTGATGTCTTTAAATATGGGAAGAACGAGAACCGAGACGAGTACGAATGTGAGAAGGAACTGGAAGACCAACACATTCAAAACAATCCTCATGGAACCTTTCAGGTGTTCGATTTTCAACTTTGTCCCCACGAGAAACAGGATATATGCGAGTGCGAACCTGTTAAAAGGATTCAGTACCTCCAGAAAATGTTCGTTAATTATTGAAAGTACATAGGGTCCGAAGATCAGGCCTCCCACGAGGTAGCCGAGAACCTTCGGTAGTTTGAAGGCCTGTGATATCCTCGCAAGAGGAATGGAAAGTAAGAGTATCAACCCGAGTTTAAAAATGATATCCACGCTTAAATTATAAAGGCCTCAAGCTTCTTTTATGTCAACCGCCTTAAAGTTTTAAGTTATAATACCAGAGCTTTAAAATTTTTAAAACGGAGGTGATCGTTATGCCTCGCGGTTTTCTGTTTTCCGGAGTAGAATCCGGTATAAAATCCCGGGGTAAGGACCTGGGACTCATTATATCGGAAGAGCCGGCAGAAGTTGCAGCGGTTTTTACAAAAAATAAGTTCAGGGCAGCTCCTGTCGTTGTCTCACAGGGAAGGGTTAGAAAAGGAATCGCTCGTGGCATAGTCGTTAATAGTGGTAACGCAAATGCCGCTACCGGAGAAAGGGGGATTGGAGATGCAGAAGAGATGACTAAAGTTCTTGCAGATCTTGGTGGATTCTCACCTGAAAGGATACTCGTGGCCTCCACCGGGGTAATAGGTGTCCCATTGCCCATGGAGAAGGTCAGAAGTGGCATTGAACTGGCTTATAAAAAACTGAGTAAAGACGGAGTTTATGACTTTGCAGAGGCCATACTCACGACGGATACCCGTACAAAAGTTGAATCTGCGTCATTCACCGTTGACGGAGTGGAAGTCGAAATACTTGGCATCGCCAAGGGTGCCGGCATGATTGAGCCCGATATGGCAACCATGCTGGCATTTATACTCACAGACGCCTCAATTGATGGAAAGTCCCTTAAACTTGCACTCAAAAAGAGCGTGGATATGTCCTTTAACAGAATCTCCGTAGACGGCTGTCAGAGTACAAATGACAGTGTTTTTATTCTTGCCAACGGTAAAGCCGGCAACAAAAAGATAAAAGAGGGCCAGTCCTTTGAGGTGTTTTTGACAAGTTTGATGAAAGTAACTCACTCTCTCGCCATGCAAATTTTAAAAGACGGTGAGGGTGTAAAGACCGTCTTCTCAGTTGAAGTTCAGCGGGCCAGAACCGTAGAAGAGGCCCGTGAAATTGCGAAAAAGATTGCCAATTCCAACCTCGTTAAAACCGCGATATACGGGAAGGACCCCAACTTTGGCAGGATTCTTGCCGCCGCAGGCTCCATTGAATCCTCTCTGGTTCCTGAAAAAACTGAACTTTACATAGACGATGTCCTGATTTTCCAGAAAGGATTGGCGGTTGAATTTGATAGAGAAAAAATATTTAAATCCAGTTTTGTCAGGATCAGACTTGTGCTCAATACAGGAGAAGAAAGGGCCATTTTTTACGGAACTGACCTCACAGAGGATTATGT
>JALSOY010000085.1 GCA_026986235.1 Caldifarciminota bacterium | reverse complement strand
CGCAGGATAGAACCTTGGAGAGCTGTAAATAACAGGAATTCTCAGGTAAAACTTGTTGGCAAGGTCATGGGCAACCGAGTCAATGTCCTCAAATTCCTTCTGGAGATTTCTCAGGTATTCTGCCACCCTTTTAAGCTCATTCCTGTAGGGTGTATCGTCTCCTGTCACAATCCCTGCGACAGTCAAAAAAGAAGGAACAAAAAGCCATCCAAGGGCAGTTCTCGGGGGAAAACCCTCAGGAATTTTCACAAAAGGAACACCATCTGACTTTGCCCATTCTAATAGCTTTCCATCACTTGAAATGGCAAGGATGTGACAGCCTTTTTCCCTGGCATCCTGGTAAATACTCAATGCCTCTTCTGTATTCCCGGAGTAACTTGTAACAATCACGAGGGTTCCCCTGCCGGCGAAACCCGGTAGTTGGTAATCGTGCACGCTCACGAGTGGTTTACCATAGTCAAAGAAGTATGAAGCCACGAGGTCGCCAGAAATTCCAGAACCTCCCATCCCACCGAATACAACATTATCGACACCGGAGAAATCTGGCAGATCAAAGTTTAGAGCTTCTTCAATTTCATCCGGCAACTTTTTGATAAGTTCGAGCATATTCATGACTCTACCTCCTAATTTCGTTAACTATTATTTCAGCGGCCCTTCGGGCCGCACCTCCCCCTTTCAAGATACCGGGAAGCTTTTGAAGCTCACTTTTAATTTTATTGTATTTCCCTGGATTTTTTATAGTTTCAACAACCTCGAGTGCCACTTTTTCCGGGTCGATGTGCTGAAGTATCTCAGGAACAACCTCTTTACCCAGGAGGAGATTTACCAGGCTTGCGTATGGGACCCGTGCAATAAGATTCGCCAGTATCCAGGAAATTTCTCCAAGCATGTAAAGAACCACCATGGGTTTTCCAAGTAATCCGGCCTCGAGACTGGCGGTCCCCGATGCAACGATCACGAAGTCAGAGGCCTTTATAACAGCCCTCGCCCTCCCGTGAAATATTTTGAGATTTTTTTCGTTCCTGAGGCTACCAGGCACTTCGTCGAGCAAAAGAGATAGCAGGAATACACTGTCAGGGATTTTCCCCTCAATATACCTCTTGATCTCGATCATGCGTGTTAGTAACCTTCTGATCTCGTCTTTCCTCGATCCCGGAAGAAGCGCAATGTGGATTTTCCCGTTCTCTCTCTGAATTTCATCATTATCCTCCTTCACAATGTCAACAATAGGATGACCCACATAAGTGGCTTCGATGCCGTACTTCCTGAGAAAGTTCTCTTCAAAGGGTAGAATCACGATGGCCTTATCTATGTATTTTTTCAGAAGTCCGACACGCCATCTTCCCCATGCCCAGACCTGTGGGACAATGTAATAAAATGTTTTTATACCCAGGGAATGGAGCTTGCCTGCCAGTTTCAGGTTAAATCCGGGGTAATCGACGAAAATTGCATGGGATACTCTGTTTCTTGAAACCCGGACGAGCTCCTTGAGGATTTCGTGAATTTTTCTGTACTTCAGAATTGCCTCCTGAAAACCCACGATATCCAGATCTTCTATTGAATAAAGCAGGTCAACACCACTTTTTTCCATCCTCCTGCCACCAAGCCCCACAAATTTCGCATCAGGAAGGATACCTTTTATCTCTTCGACAAGTCTGGATGCGTGGAGATCACCAGATGGTTCACCTGCGGATATCAGAATCTTCGTCATAGCCTGTAACTTCTTAGTTTTTTGAGCCAGAAGGTGTCAAGCTCCCTTTCTGGATCTTTCCCTTTGAAAACAACATCTTTGAATACAGGGTCCTCAAGCTCGAGTATTTCAATTAAGCTGTCAATGTTTTCTTCTGTTATCAGGTGTCTATTCTCACGGATAAAGGAAACGAGGAAATCTTCAGTTACGAGATCCCCCCTGTTGGTGGCAAGGTATTCAAGTTTTTTAATTTTTAGTGAGAACATGGCAAAATTTTAATGTAAAAGTTTGTCAAATGGGAATACCCAGCGATATCCGGGCTGGGAATGGGTATAACTACCATGGAGAGGGTATCACCGGGAGACGATTTTCCCGTTTCTTTCAATGTATGAGATCAGTTTCCTGTAAAAATTATGGGACTTCAGGGTTTTTATGTCACCAATTATTATGAGTTTTCTTCTGGCGCGGGTTATGGCCACATTGAGCCGTCTCAAGTCACTCAGGAAACCAATCTCCTGATCGGGATTCGACCTTACGAGTGAGAGGATTATCACCTCTTTTTCTCTCCCCTGAAAGCCATCAATGGTGTGTATTTCCACATCCTTCAATTTTTGCTTCAGGTAATCCTCGTGGTCCCTGTACGGTGTTATGACACCGATGTCCTGTGGGGAAACCCCCATGGAGATTAAGCCCTTCACGAGTCTCTTCACAATCTTCGCCTCTTCCGGGTTGTACTTTGAAAAACTACCTGACTTCACTTTCTCAAGAAATCTGCCTCCTGTGTCCACAAAGACCACGGGAGTATCGTCAAGAGCGGGATCATCAACTTTTCTGGGGGCAATATCACTGAGCTTTATAGATTTAACTGATTCGTGGGCGACGAGCTCACCATTGTAAAACTCAATCGACGGGAACGCCATAATCTTTTCGTTCATCCTGTACTGGATCTTCAGCATACTCGAAGCCTGTGGATAGATTTCGATAAACCTTTCAAACATTGTGAAAGAGAGGGCGTACGCTTCCGGATTCAGGATCGTTGGGGGAAGTTGTCTGTGATCTCCTGCCATAATGACTTTTTTGCACTTAACGAGTGGTATGAGACAGGATGGTTCTGTGGATTGAGTTGCTTCGTCAATTATTCCTACATCAAATGTCTTTGACAGCAGAATGTCGCTTCCTGCCGTGGAGTTTGTCGTGCAGATGACAGAAGACTTATCAAGGACATCCTTGACGATTCTTTCGTAAATTTCCATTTTTCTCCTGTAAAATTCGTTGATCTTTTTCTGCCTTTTGATCCACTCCGCCATCAATTTAATAGTGCGTGCGCTTACTCCCCTCGATCCTTTTCCCTTTTTCGCAAGCCCAAGTATTTCTTCGTCGCTGAGCCCTCTTCTATACATCGGTACCGGCTTTTTGAACTTTTCCTGTTCACCACGGAGTGTTTCAATTTCACGGTTTATCTCCTGAATTTTTGAAAAGAGTTCGTGCCTTTCAATCTTTCTATCGAGGGAAACTTCAAGGAGTTCACGGTTTAATCGGGCAGGATGACCTATTCGTGTCACATTAACACTTCTTTTCAAAAGTCCGTCGACAATGTTGTCAACTGCATTATTACTGTCTGCTGTGGCAAGAATCTTTTTCTTTTGTTTGACCAGAATATGGATAATTTCAACGAGGGTCGTTGTCTTCCCGGTCCCTGGAGGACCGTGGATTAAAAACAGGGGATGGCTTCCGAGAGCCTTTCTGAGGGCATCGTTCTGAAATTTGTTCAAAACGGGACTTTCTGCTTTCCATACACCGACCTTAATTTTCCCCTGACCAAGTACGGTGTCAATAGGGAATGCGGACACCTGATTTTCAATAAGCGTTAGGGTATCCAGCATCCTTCTGAATGTTATGTCGTTTATGTAAAGGTCAATTCTATAGAGGGATTTCTGTGTCTTCAGAGTGATCTCACCCGAAAACGCAACTGTCAGGTAGTTTGTTCCTTTCTCGTAGACTGTACCTTCAACACCTTCTTTCAGAGGATTTTTACGGGATACCAGTACCACATCACCAACATTTATCTGGTGATCCGGCATGTCTGACCGTGAGAATCTATAAAGCTTGAATCCCCCCACGAGTTCCCCTTCAGCTTTTGCC
>JALSOY010000084.1 GCA_026986235.1 Caldifarciminota bacterium | reverse complement strand
GGTCTTAAAATATTCGTGAATGAGATTGATGGTCTCATCGAACCTCTTGTTCATATCCTCGAATCTCTTATCAATACTTTCAAATCTCTTGTCTGTGGTCTTAAAATATTCGTGAATGAGATTGATGGTCTCATCAAATCTCCTGTTCATATCCTCGAATCTTTTATTAATGGCTTCAAACTGCCTCTCGGAATATCGAAGGATGTCCTCAAATCTTTTATTAGTCGTTTCAACTACTAATTTTAGATCAGATTGAGTGGCTATATCTGCAGGCAGGAAGTTTTTCAGGGCTTTCAGGATAATATCAGGTCTTTTTTCGAAGATTTCCTCTATTAACTTTTCAAGTTCTCCTGTTTCCTGCATGTGTATATAATAAGTTTATTCCATTTTCGCTTCAACTACCTGGAGAGGTGTTTAGGACAAAGGGTTATTGAGAACCTTTTTTGAAATAGTCCGTATCCACTCTTCCAAAATACGATTTACCCGCTCAAATTTTTCAATCATGACCATGTGGCCGGCAGTGACGAAGTGCGCTCTATATCTTTTGGGAAGAGTGAGGGATCTTTTTATCTCCTCATTGTTGAGTATTCTATCCTTCGTACCAAATATGAAAAGAACGGGCATACGGATTTTGTTCAAAACATCCGACACATCGCTCTCACGGGCAGCTTTAAGATCTTTTGAAAATATTTCTTTTCTTTTGAGAATTTTATCGGCTGTTTTCAAACATCTTTCAAAGTGCTTTCTTGAATAGAACATATTGTTACAAAAATTTTCCGGATCCGCCGGTGGGGATAAGTGTGGCAGTTTCGACGTTGAAGAGATCAGAGCAACTCCTTTTACCTTTACTTTTGTACTTGTTAGTTTGAGTGAGATGTGACCTCCCATGGAGTGACCGACAATGATGTATTCTTCTGAGAAATTATCAAGAAATTGTCTTATAAAATTGGCGTAGTCTTCAATGTTGTCCAGTGGCTCACCCTTACTGTTTCCGTGACCGGGAAGATCCAGGGCGATGGTTGTAAAGGGTAAATATTCGATCTGATAGAACCAGTTCAGGTGGTTCCCGCCTGCTCCGTGGATAAACACAACGACGGGAGACTTCCTTTTCCTGAAGCTGTAGTAAACATCAACCCCACGGACTTTTTTAAAGGGCATTATTCCATTTCTTCTTCCAGTCTTTCGATTTCTTTTTTGATCTTTGAGATTTTCTTATCGATACTTTCTTCTTTTATGTGGGTTTTCTCCATGAACTCCTCTCCCGTCCATGGGGTTACGAAAAGAGCGATCAGTCCACCGAAGAGAATACCCAATATGAACCAGAAAAATCCCTCTTTTAATCTCATAGTTTCACTCCTTTAAAAAGGCATTTTCCACATGGTCTATTTTTACATCCTTCCCATTAAATTTTACACCAATTGCATCAAATCTTAAATCATGATTCTGAAATTCAGGATGTGTTTCCACGAAAAATTCTGCAGTCTTTATAAGTTTTTGAATTTTATAAGGACCTATGGTCTCAACAGGGTTTATTTCCATGGCAGAGGTGGAAAAACTTCTTACTTCAACAAATACAAGGATTCTCTTTTTTCGGGCTATTATGTCAATTTCACCTCCACGCCATCTGAAGTTTCTCGATACTATCCTGTAGCCTTTTCTCGTAAGATACTCAACTGCAACATCCTCGCCCTTCTTTCCCTTCCTGGTCCTTGAAATCATTGTTGAGGATTCGTCACATCTTCTTCAGGTATGTATCTTCTCCAGTCAGGTAGCCCGGGTTCGTCACCGTTGTTTGAGAAAACAAGCCTGAAGTCGCCGTCGTTCCTTATGTCAACAAAGATAAAACGCCAGTTCTGGTCATAGTAATACCACTCCTCCCTATCAGGTCTTGGTACTTCCATGGAAACCCTCTTGATCTCGTCGGGTTCACCAAACTTAATAAGTATTCTCCCCCGATCCGTAAAGCGTCCCTTTTTCTTGCCTGTTGAAAACTTTTTATCTGCTTCCTGAACCCTGAGAATAAATTCCTCGAGGTATTCGTTCTCTACCGTTGAAGGGTCAGGGTCCCTCTTGGCCCAGAATTTTTTTAAAAAAAGTATCCTTGCCTTCTCGTCTTTGATTTTTTTAAATCTCACAAGTTCTCCAGGAGTAGCAATGTAGTCAATAAATGAAAGGTAGTCCATGAGTTCTGGCGGTATTTCTCTCTCGCCGAATGTAAAGTAGAAGGTCTTTTCTGTTCTCAAGTGCCTCCCGTTTTTAAGATTGACAAAATCAAGGACAAGTTTGTACTCTCCTTCGTCCTCAAGATCCTCGAGCAACATTGCCCCTATTCCAACATATTTCCTCTTTGCCTTTATGATTTCGGGTTTGTTCCTGAGCAGGGATTTTCCGTCAAGTGTGAAAATGAGAGAGTTTAGTACAAGGGTGGCACTATCAGGCAGGTAAACTTCGTACAGGTAGAGCAGGGTATCCTTTTCAGGACTGTATGTACAGACAGGGTTCGGGATAAAACTCATACCGTATTTGTAAAAATTGGGGATGGTATCCTCCTTTATACTCCATAAAAGTTCTACATCTGATACAGCAGGCACTTTGGTCCCGGAGACGATAAATGATGTGTCAATGGCCGAAGATGTGTCTGTGTTGAGATCCCTTAATATGAATTTTAAATGATATTTTCCCGGAGCAAGGAGGAGTGTGATCTGATCTACGAGATAGTTCCCCGCATTTTGCCTGACATGCTGTTTCCATTTCTGCTCAAGCGGTTTCTTTCCCGGTGAGTCAAGAGAAAAGGTGTATTCCATGTGTTTTTCACCGTTAGAATCAGCCTTCAGAGTTGTTAGATCTACGAGATAGTAGAACTCTGCTCTCCTGACACTATCTACCTCGTTAAAAACCGAAAAATCCATGTAAAATTTTGGACTACCTGCCGATGTAAGCACCGTTTGAGAGTGTGGAAAACTAATTGATCCTGTCAAAAAGATCAGCTGGATAATAAAGTTCATAGTCTCCAAAACCTCCACGATCCACAAATATTATTGTCAGGTTACGGTCATAATAATACCACACCTGATATGGAAGTGCATTAACATCAAAGGGATGATTATCAATTTCATCCGGGGGACCGAGTTTGATGTACACATGTCCCCTATCGGTGAGTGATCCGAGCATTCTCCCTATTGAAAAATTTTTGTTTGCATATGTCACTCTTTCCACAAACTCCTCCATCAGCTCATTTTCCGGAGTTCCAGGTGTGGGATCGTGTTTCTCCCAGAACTTATTCCAGTAATCGATTTTTAGAGAATCCGGTGCCCTCTCTATTCTCTTCACCTCGTTGTATGGGGCTATGTAAATAAGGGCAGGAATGTAATCATCGAGGTTACCTACCAGTACACTTCCGCCTTTCTTGTAAATAAACTCCGCCTTTCTTTTGAACTCTACTCCGTCAATAACTATCCTGAAGCCTGCTTTATACTCACCACGGGCAAGTGTGTCCGGAATGGAAAACTTTACCATAAATGCCCTCCCCTCTCTCTCAACTATTGGTGAGAGAACGACTCCCTTAACGGGGACATCGAATCCTTTTTGATTTTCAAGAAGTTTTAGAGTGACTTCTACCTTTAATGGGGAAGGTATTGATATGAATCGAAATGAAACTGTGTCACCCTCGAATACGGGATACCCACTATCTGGCACAGGGTCACTGAGAAAGTAATTTTTTTCAAGATAATCAGCAAGTTTGAATTTCTGTCTTTTTTCAAAGACAGGTTCCCCGGTTATAGAATTTGAGATTTTCAAAAGGATTTCAAACTTTTTGAGTGCAGGGATCCTGAATCTTTTTGTCGAGATTTTTTGACCGTGGTTTTTGAATTTTACATACCAGAAGTTACCGAAGATCACATCCTTACCCGATCTTACCTCTACTGCGATTTCTGCAGATCCTCTGCCCTTGAATGTCAGGAATTTTGATGCAGGAAGTGCAGATGAGACTGTCACTTCCAGTGAATCTTTTGTGTACGGTGCTATGTAAATGAACCCCTGTGGTTTGAATAGAGAGAATAGTATCAGGGTCCAGAGCAATCAGATCACCCCCATTCTGCGGGCCATCTCTTCGAGCCTCCTTATTCTATCTTCAATGGGAGGATGTGTGGAAAACAGGGAGGCGATCCCTCCGCCTCTGAAAGGTTTTACAATGAAGAGGTGCGCCGTGGCCGGGTTGGCTTCAAGGGGGAGTTTCTGGGTTCCATAGGCGAGTTTTTTGAGTGCACTTGCAAGTGCGATGGGGTCACGGGATATTTTTGCTCCGGTTGCATCGGCAAGGTATTCTCTCGATCTCGAAATTGCAAGCTGTATGATCATTGCCGCAATGGGGGCAATGATTGAAATCAACAGGGCGACGATCATGTTGCTGCCCCTGTCATCGTCATCTCCACCAAAACTTCCGAAGATTGCGGCCCACCTTGCCATGTAAGCGAGGTATGTGATGGCACCCGCAATTGTTGCCGCCACCGTCATTATAAGAACATCCCTGTTCTTGATGTGGGATATTTCGTGAGCAAGCACACCCCTGAGCTCACGGGCCGTTAGAAGATTCAAGATTCCCCTTGTAACTGCAACTGCTGCATGTCCGGGTCCTCTACCCGTTGCAAAGGCATTTGGATGATCCGTCGGGATAATGTACACCCGTGGTTTTGGAATTCCAGCGGATCTCGAGAGTTCTTCGACTATTGAGTGAAGTTCAGGTGCCTCTTCTGGACTTACCTCTTTTGCCCGGTACATGGCAAGCACTATCTTATCACTCCACCAGTAAGACACAAAATTCATCACTCCAGCCATAATAAGCGCGATGGTCATTCCACTTTTCCCACCCACGAGTCCGCCTATCCAGATGAGAAGGACAGTTAACAATGCGAGTAAAACATAAGTTTTCAATTTCGACATGACTTTCACACCTCCATGGTTTTCACTAATAAATATTATACCCCCGTAATGTTGTCAAGTCCCATGGTGTGGTAAATAATTTCTTAAAAATAGGAGGACACGGTATGGCCAGGTACAGAATAGCCCTGTTACCGGGAGATGGTATAGGAAAGGATGTAATGGACGCAGCGGAGATCGTTCTCCAGAAAATTGATCTCGATGCTGAGTATGTTTACGGTGACATCGGCTGGGAATTCTGGAAAAGGGAGGGAAATCCTTTACCGGATAGAACCCTTGAACTTCTGAGAAATTCAACATGCGCACTTTTTGGTGCCATCACATCAAAACCAAAAGAGGAGGCACAGAAGGAACTTGCCCCTGAGCTTCAGGGGAAAGGGTACGAATATTTCAGTCCCATTGTCAGGCTAAGGCAGGAATTCGACCTTTACATCAATCTGAGACCAGCAAAGGCATTTCCAGGCAACCCCCTTAACTTCAGGGACGACATAGACCTCGTCATTTTCAGGGAAAATACTGAGGGAATGTATGCTGGCGTGGAGTTTCACCCGCTTCCAGAAGAGATCAAGGAAGTGCTTCTTAAGTACCACCCAAAGATGAAGAGATTTGAAGATGTTCCAAACGACGAAATCGCTCTTTCAACGAGAATAATGACGAAGAAGGGGTGCTACAGGATAGTTAAAGCAGCCTTTGAGTATGCAAGACAGAACGGTAGAAAATCTGTGACACTCGTTGAAAAACCCAATGTTCTCAGGGAGACAGGTGGATTGATCCTGAGAATTGCACGGGAGATAGCAAGGGAATATCCAGAGATAGAGTACAGGGAGGCCAATGTTGACGCCATGGCCATGTGGCTGGTAAAAAACCCCCAGGACTATGATGTTCTCGTGGCAGAAAATCTCTTTGGAGACATCATCTCTGATCTTGCAGCTCAACTTGTGGGAGGTCTTGGCTTTGCCTCCGCAGGTAACATTGGAGACAATTTCGCAGTTTTTGAACCCACTCATGGCTCCGCTCCCAAGTATGCAGGCCAGTATAAGGTCAACCCCATGGCAATGTTACTTGCAGTTAAACTTATGCTTGAGTGGCTTGGAGAAAAAGAAAAGGCTGATAGACTGGAGAAGGCTATAGCTGAAGTAATAAGGGAAGGTAAGGTTAGAACATACGACATGGGAGGGAACTCTTCCACACTTGATGTTGCAAGGGCTGTAGCAGAAAGGCTGTAAAATCCAGCCACTTTAAGGAATTTCCGGAATCCTGCCTGAGGATAATTGTACGGTAAGCACAGGAGGGGGATGCTTACCGCTTGAAAAAAATTTCCCTGATACTTGACCTGATGGTTTTGAGTATTTATTATTTTATGCCCATAGATGCCACCGTAGCTCAGTCGGCAGAGCAGCGGTTTCGTAAACCGCAGGTCGGCGGTTCAAGTCCGCCCGGTGGCTCTCCTTGAGGAGAAAAGTTATGAAAAACCTTTTTATAGCTTACGCAATTATCTGGATTGGTCTCTTCCTCTATCTCCTGAAAATCAGTTCCAGGCTCTCAAAGCTTGAGAAAGAGCTCCAGGAAATTAAAAAAGACTGATGAGAGTTTTCAATATCGTCCTTCTATTCCTCTGGGTGGGTCTTGCCGGGGTATTAACTTATTTTTACAAATTTCAATACCTCCCATTGAAAAAGGTGGTAAAAGATCTCGAGCAGGAAAACGAGAACCTGACCAGACTTCTATCCAGAAAGATGTACGAGACGAGCAGTCTGCCTGTGCTTGATACCGTGCAGGTTAAAGAGAAGCTCCGTGCAGTAAGAAAAATTTTCCCCATAACGAGACTTTTTGTCAGTGGCAAAGCTGCACTTACAAAAGAGGGAATAGAGATTTTAAAGGCATTTTTACAGTCCACGGGAAACGCCGAGAGGTTCGATATCCTTGTTTACAAGGGGGCAAGGATCGACAGAGTGCAGAAGAAGAGGGCAGAGCTTTTGAAGAAGTTCTTTATAAAACAGGGGATAAAGGCTGAGAAGATACGGACATTTACCACGAACACCGTGGCAAACAAGGTTGTTATAACCTACTACACGAAGTGAAGCGTATAATTAACGCCCATGAAAATACTCGTTCTTGGAGACCTCGGCTCTTACCATACCCATCTTTTCAGTAAGACTCTTGCGTCTCTTGGTCACGATGTACTGGTTGCATCCCTTGAGGAACCCATCGAGAATGCAGATGGGTATTCTGTGATCAGGATAAAAAGTCCCTTCCGCAGGAAGAAGTTTTATAGATACCTTTCGGTCGTTCCGAAGTTCATTTCCCTTGAGAGGTCATATAAGCCAGACCTTGTATTCGCCCATTTTATTTCCAATTACGGGTTGATAGGGAAGTTCATGGGGTCACGGAAAATTCTCGTTATCTGGGGAAGTGATGTTCTCGTTGTACCAGGTAGAAGTATATTTCACAAAAAAGGAACGAAAGGTATATTAAAGGAGTACAAAGTTGCTCTTGTAGATGCAGGGTTCGTAGCAGGTATCCTGAGGGAAGAATTTCGTTACGAGGGGAGGATTTTCACATTTCCCTTTGGGCCATCTCCTGATTTCCTCAAAATAAATGTTGCAAAGAAGAAAAAGGGCCTACTGTTCGTTACTCACAGGCGTCTTGATCCTGATATGGATCCATTTACCATTATCAGAGCTTTCGAAATGATCAGGAAAAAGAATGTGAAACTATATGTATTGAGCGACGGAAGCCTGAAAAATGCAATTGTTAACTATGTGAATAAGAGAAAACTTGATGGCTTCATTCATTTGACAGGAAGAGTCTCCCGAAAGGAACTTATAAGGATTTTACTTAATTCGTCTTTTTTTATCTCCGCGGCCATCACGGACTCAACTTCTGTATCTCTTCTTGAAGCCATGGCAACAGGTTGTTTACCGATAGTTTCGGATATCCCCGGCAATCGGGAATGGGTGAACTCAGATAATGGATTGATTTTCGAGACCGGAAACTATGAGGATCTTGCTCAGAAAATAAATGCTGCACTGGAAATCAGTGAAGCTGCATACGATTCGATTATCAAAATCAATAAAACCATCGTGGAGAATAGGGCAAATTTTTACCGTAACTTACAGGAGTTGATCCGTAAGGCAAATGAAATGTAAAAAAGTTTTGATAATTACTTACTATTTCCCACCTGTGGCCTATGCAGGTGCTCTGAGGGTGACCAAGTTTATAAAATACTTACCAGATTTTGGATGGTGTCCCTCAGTTCTCACTTCGAAAGGGTATTCCCACATAGAGTACGACCATTCCCTGCTTAAAGATATCCCCAAATTCGTCAAGGTTTTCAAGGTACAAACACTCGAACACGATACATTATTTTACTTATTGAAGAAAAAGAGGTACGACATCATAAAAAACGAGTCCAGGCTTTTTTCGGTTTTAAAACTGTTGAACTTCTTCTTGATTCCTGATACGAAAGTTCTATGGTTCTTTCCTGCCTTATTAACGGGTACAAAGATACTGTCGAAGGGAAAGTTTGACCTGATTTTTTCAACCGCCCCTCCTCTAACTGACCATCTGGTTGCTATTTCACTGAAAAGCAAATACAGGATCCCTGTTGTCGTTGATTATCGTGACGCCTGGTACGAGGATCCATACCGAATTTTCCCCACAGATTTACACAGGAAGCTTATAAAATTGATGGAAAAATTCATAGCAAAAAGGGCTGATGCAGGTGTATCTGTTTTCGACGGCATTGTTCAAAACAGAATTATGCTGGGTTTAAAAAGAGGTTATACCATTGAGCACGGGTATGATCCCGACGACTTTTCTCACACATATGGAAAGATACCTCATAACGATAAGCTTACCATAACTTATGCAGGGACCCTTTCTTACGACGCTGACCCTACGCCGCTTTTTGAAGCGCTAAGAGATTTAAAGGGCAGGTATCCTGACATCGCCAGAAGGATCGTTCTTAATATTTTCAGCACCCCTCAAGCCCGTTATATGGCCGAAGTTAAAGAAATGGGGATAACCGATATCGTCAGGTGGAAAGGATTCATACCACATAAGGATATCATTCCCAAACTCGTGGATTCTGATGTGTTACTCGTCTTAATCGATAGAAAGGCCACTCACCCGTATGTGTCCCAATCCAAAATTTTTGAGTATATCGGAGCAGGGAAACCCATTCTTGGAATTTTACCTGAGGGAACAGAAGCCTGGAGAATCCTGAATTCGCTGGGGAATTCTTTTTGTGTTACCCCTGACTCTGTTGACAACATTGTAAAAATCCTTATTCATATTTACCGTTATTGGAAGTATGGGAGGTTGAAACCCATTCCCGAATCAGTCAGGAGAAAATACAATAGAAGGGAGCAGGCAAAAAAACTCGCAGAAATTTTCAACGAGGTGACATCATGAAGGTGACTGTTATAGGTGGTGGACTTGCAGGATCAGAGGCTGCGTACCAGCTTGCAAAGCGTGGGGTGCATGTTACCCTTTTTGAAATGCGGCCAGGAAAACTCACACCAGCCCACAGAACAGGAAAATTTGCGGAACTCGTTTGCAGCAATTCCTTAAAATCCAGGGACATATACAACGCCCACGGACTTCTTAAACTCGAGCTGGAGAAACTCGACTCTCTGATCATGAGAGCGGCAAAATTTGCAGAATTACCCGGTGGGAAAGCCCTCGTGGTTGACAGGGATAAATTCTCCACTTTCGTTACAGAAACTCTCACCTCCTTAAAAAATGTCAAGATAATAAGAGAAGAGATCACCGAGATACCGGCGGACGAGGTTGTGATTGTGGCAACAGGCCCTTTAACATCAGACAGACTCGCAGAAAGTCTACAGAAAGTTCTCGGCGTCGAACACCTTTCCTTCTTTGATGCACTCTCTCCCATAGTGGATGCTGAAAGTCTTAACTTTGAGAAACTTTACTTCAAGGATCGACATGGATGGGATGATTCTTCCTATCTGAATGCCCCCATGACCGAAGAAGAGTACTATAGATTCTACGAGGCTCTCTTGAATGCTGAAGTTTACATGGGACACGATTTTGAAAAGGAAGAGAAAGTCAGGTATTTTGAAGGGTGTTTACCCATTGAAGAGATGGCCAGAAGAGGCCCTGAAACTCTAAGGTATGGTCCCCTCCGTGCCTCAGGTCTCCCCGATCCAGAAACGGGTAAGGAGCCCTATGCCGTCGTTCAGTTAAGACCGGAAAATCAAGAAAAAACTGCCTATTCACTGGTGGGCTTCCAGACTCAACTTAAAATACCCGAACAGAGAAGGGTTTTCAGGATGATCCCCGGTCTTGAAAACGCAAGGTTTCTGCGTTACGGAGCGGTTCACAGGAATACATTTATAAAAGCACCTGCCGTGATGCTTCCCACCCTGCAGGTTAAAAATAGGCCCAACCTCTTTATCGCCGGTCAGCTCGTGGGAACCGAGGGATATGTGGAGGCCGCAATGGGTGGTCTGGTGGCTGGCCTGAACGCCTTCCTTTTAATCTCTGGAAAGTCTCCCGTTGTTTTCCCGGTAAACACCATGATCGGTGCCCTCCTGGACTACATTGCCCACTCCGACCCAGAGCACTTCCAGCCCATGAACGCAAATATCGGACTATTTAAAAATATCCCTCCCATCAGAAGAAAGAACAGAAGAGAGTTTATCGTTAACAGGGCTATAAAGGAGTTTGATGAATGGCTCAAGAGCTTGAAGATTTCTTAAATTATTTGAGTTCAGTTAAAAATCTGTCACCCAATACCATCGAGGCATACCGTAGAGATCTCACTTCACTCTTCGAGTATGTCAGGGAAAGTCATGACATCGAAAATCCCTTAAACATTACACGCCCTGTACTGCAAAAGTACTTTCGTGAACTTTTTAACTCCGGATATTCGAGAAGAAGCATCAGAAGAAAGCACTCTGCAATCAGGAGGTTTTTCAACTATTTGCTCATAAATGGCAAAATTAAATTCAATCCTGCAACCGGGATACTGCACATAAAACTGGATAAACCATTACCGGATGTGGTGAGCGAAGAGAAGATCCTTAAAATGCTCGATTCATGGGAACCAGAGGCAATATTTGAGATAAGGAATAAGGCTATCATAGAAACCCTTTATTCAACCGGGATCCGGGCATCTGAACTCACGGGAATAAAAATTCAGGACCTCGACATTGAAAGGAGGGAGGTCAGGGTAATGGGTAAAGGTAACAAGGAAAGAATCGTTCCACTGGGCACGCCGGCCTTTAACGCCATCTTTCAATACATCCAGGTGAGAGAAAAATTCAATCCCACCTCAGACATCCTGTTCGTTACCAAATCCGGTAAAAAACTTTCGAGGGACATGGTCTGGAGGATCGTGACCACGGTATTTAAAAAACTTTCCTCTCTTTACGGAGTTCATCCCCACACACTCAGACATTCTTTCGCCACTCACATGCTCTCCAACGGAGCTGATCTGAGAAGCATACAGGAGCTACTTGGCCATGAAAATATCTCCACGACCGAGATCTACCTGAACCTGACCCTCCCCAGGATAAAAAGGATATATGACCTTACTCATCCCCGTAAGAAACGATAATGCGGAGAACCCTCCAGATTGTGGTCGTCATCTTTTCCCTCCTCGGTCTTTTTATTTTCCACCATAGAACCACATACAAAAAAGCAGGCTCCAGAATAGAGAACTGTTTACTGTGCCATGGTGATACGCCATCGCCGGATAAAAACCACGATGTAAGGGCCATTGGATGTTCCTCCTGTCACCTCGGTAATCCTTATGCAGTTGATAAAAGTATGGCTCACGAAAATATGGTATTAAATCCAGCTTCCTATCCCTTTGTAGAAAAGACCTGCGGAAAATCAAACTGTCATCCCGATCAGGTAAAACGGGTCAAAAATAGCATTATGGCCACGAACAGGGGAATCATAAATACCCTGAGATACCAGTGGGGTGAAGTGGAATCCACTTTTGATACACTTGACATATACAGTATTAAGAATACTTCCATGTCACCTGCCATCTCACATTACAGAAAATTTTGCTCCACCTGCCACATCTGGAAAAAACTCCATGACTTACCGGGTGAAATAGGTTCGAGAGGTGGAGGCTGCATCGACTGCCATCTTGAAAAGAAACATGGTCATAATGGTCTTACTGTAAAAATAAGGTCACGACAGTGTATCAAGTGCCACAATAGAAGTGCAAGAACAGGCCTGTCTTACAGGGGAATTTTTGAATCTGAAGGCTATGGGACACCCTTTTACCGGGGAAGACCGAATAGAAAGAGAAAACTCTCAGGGGGGAGATTTTTCAGGCGTCTTTTACCTGACATCCATTACGAATACGGCCTTGAATGCATAGATTGCCATACATCCCGGGGTCTTATGGGAGATGGTAGTAGCCATTATCATGTGGAGGATCAGGTTGAAATCTCCTGTCAGGACTGCCACGACCCGATTTTCGAGGAAGTCTCAGATGGTGATTCTGCCATGATTCTGGCGTCGCTCAACGGATTGAAGCTCGAGGCCGGGGATTCAGTGGCAATAACCCGAAAATCACACTTTCCACTTTACAATGTTCATCTTAAAGATGGTGATGTTCTCCTGATTAGAAAGATCGATGGTAAAGTGATCCCCATCGTTAAAATGAGCCAGAGTGCATATCACCGGATTTCAGGGCATGAACAACTTTCCTGTCAGGCCTGCCATTCAGCCTGGGTTCCCCAATGCTACGGATGTCATGACATTTACAGAAAAAGCGTCAAGCAGCTCGACAAAATTTCGTATAAAAGGACATGGGGAAAGTGGGAGGAAAGAAGAAGCTATTTGAGATACGAGCATCCTGTTCTAATGAGAAGACCCGACGGAAAGGTGTATCCGGCAGCTCCCGGATGTCAGGTTTACCTTACTGCTCTGGATAAAAATGGCAGAGTGGATTCATCTGCCACCCATTTCGCCATGGCCTTCTTCGACCCACACACCACGAGAAGGGCTGTAAGATCCTGCCAGGATTGTCACCTTAACCCCAAAACAGTGGGACTTGGCTCAGGTTCCATCAGGATAGAAGGAAAATCCATAGAATTTACTCCTATTTACGACGCAGAAAGATCAGAGTTAAAGATACCGCTTGAAAGTGTTATTGATACCGCAGGACGACAAATACAGAGGGTATCCCGTGAAAATGCGCGATTTTTCAGCTTAACTGAAATTAAGAAAATTTTTACTGTGGGGTACTGTATCCAGTGCCACAGGAACTATGAAGATGGGATTTATAAAAGCTTCAGAAAAAGTTTTAAGGATTTCGAAAAGGGTCTTTGTCCTGCCGGCAGGTGATATTACCCTCTGTAATACCTCATTGCTTCAGGGATTAACTTTTTTATCCTTTCTATTCTATGTTTCGTCAATGGATGGGTGGAGAGAAACTCTGGTGGTTCCTTTCCCTTAAATTTTTTATACATTTTTTGCCAGAAGCTTAGCGCTGCGTGGGGATCGTATCCCGCTTTTGCCATCAGGATCAAACCTATCCTGTCTGCCTCGTACTCCTGTAACCGTGAGTATGGAAGAACTATTCCCAGTGTCGTACCAATTCCATAGGCAATCATGGCAAGCTGGACCGTCTTTTTTGGCTTTTTCCTGAGTGCCTCCTGAAGGGCCATACCACCGAGCTGCACGAGTAGGAGGTGAGACATCCTTTCTGCACCATGGCGGGCAATTGCGTGTCCTACTTCGTGTCCCACAACAGTGGCAAGCTCTGCGTCGCTCGAAACGAGTTTCATCAGGCCCGTATAGACGGCAATCTTTCCCCCGGGCAGACAGAAGGCGTTGAGAACCCTATCGTCCTTTAAAACCTTAAATTCCCAGTGGTATTGAGGCCTGTGGGCGGCTCTGGCTATCTTCATCCCCACGCGACTCAACATCTGGTTGTACTTTCTGTTCCTGCTAATCCTGGACTTCTTGAGAATCTCCCGATAGGTATTCAACCCCAGTTCAAGCTCAAGGGACTGAGGTATCAGAACAAGAGACTTTCTGTGAGTATAGGGAACAGTCTGACACGCGGTTAAAAATAAGATTATGGAAAAAATAGCCGTCAACTTTCTCATATCTTTAGTTTACCGGGTGACTGATGAATTCTTCAAGAGTAAGTCCTGCCTTTATTGAAGCCGTTTTTACAGCGTACTCTGCGGCTTTCAGGTAATCGTCACCTGCAAGAATTCTCGAAAGCAGTGCCGCACCAAATATGTCGCCACAACCTGTGGGGTCCTTTGTACTCACTCCACCCGGGGGGAATTTCTCTATCTGTACTGCCTGTCCCTTTTTTACACCTGATAAGACTCCTTTGCTCCCCAGTGTGATACTTACACCCTGAGGGCCGTTTATCAGAATCATCGCAATAATCATCTTGAGTCTTCGCACCCCTTTCACTTCAAATCCTGTGAAAAACTTTAACTCTTCCAGGTTCATCTGCAAATAATCTGCGTATTGGACAAGTGATTGCCACCCTGAAAAGAAGTACGGCCTGAACCTCCCGTCTTCGTCCACCTTTCTGACAAGGCTATGAATGTCTATGTAAATCGGCCCACTCCTGAAATAACTGGAGAGGGACCTCAAATTCTGAAGCGAAAAGTCATCGTTTTTTATGTAGTTAATGTAAACGGCTCTGGCTTTCAGGAAAGGATATACATCCTCGAATTCTATACCCGGTGTATTCTGCTCAAAAAATTCCATTCTCTTTTCGGGCGTGGTGTACTTAAGAAAATTTCTGTTGGACTCCTTCACGACC
>JALSOY010000083.1 GCA_026986235.1 Caldifarciminota bacterium | reverse complement strand
TTTCGTACGGCTCCTGCCTCAGGATAGTAAGCCCCCTGTACATTTCGATGGCAGATTTCACATACCGATCCTTCCCGATCTCACGATAAACTTCATCCAGATCAATGTCCAGCCTCAAATAGAACCAGAGAAAATCCTCAATACTCAGATACTTTTTAAGCTGAGGAACATAGATCCGTTCAGATGGGGTCTGGTAGTAGATAAAACCACCTTCCTGTAACAATCTCACGGGTGTCCCGTACACCACGCCCTCCCAGAAGCCGTCACTGTCCGGTATTCCAAATACAAATTCACCGGTCTCTGTGTAGTGTCCCCATCTGAAACACTGACCTGAAACAAATGTGTGTCTCAGGTCAATCCCTCCTGAGGGAATCTTCATTCTGTAACTTCCTTTATCCAGCCGAGATATTCCGGATTACCGGAGACTATTTCGTGGGCAATGATCTCGGGGACATCGTAGGGGTGGATCTCTTTCAGGCGTTCAATGAGAGAATTCAGCTTACTCGCTGAAGTTTTTATCAAAATAAGCCATTCTTTCGATGTTTCCACTTTTCCTTTCCACCAGTATGTGCTTTCAACGGGTCCCGTAACCTGGGCACAGGCGGCAAGCCTCTCCCTCACCAGAGTACCTGCAATTTCATCTGCCACTTTTCTGGAATCAACGGTTGAGAAAACCTGGTAGAACTTCATTTTTCAATGCCTTCTCTTGCGATAACACCTTTCGTGTAGTAATGTTTGACCTCTTTCATCTCCGTAACGAGGTCGGCCCTGTCAATCAACTCCTGAGGTGCGTATCTACCTGTCAGGATGAGCTCAACGGATTCTGGTTTTTTATCAATGAACCTGAGTACTTCGTCAAGACTCAGGGTTTTAAGATAAATAGAAACATTAACTTCGTCGAGGATGACTATGTCGTACCTGCCGGAAAGCATGGCATCTTCGGCCTTTTTGAGCCCCTCATGTGCCATCTTCACATCTTCTTCAGAGGGCTTACCGACGACGAATTTGGGAGTTCCGTACTGTTCAATGGTAATCCAGTCTGAGAGGTATTTATTGATGGCATCGAGCTCTCCGTATTCCTGGCCTTTCATGAACTGACCGATGTAAACTTTCATGTTTCTACCAGCCGCTCTGAGAGCGAGGCCGAGGGCAGCCGTTGTTTTCCCCTTGCCGTTGCCCGTGTAAACCTGGATGTAACCTTTTTTGAGTTTCATGGTTTTTAAAATTGGGGGGCCGGCCGAAGGCCGGCCCCCCTTTCATCAAATAATCTTTATTCCTAATCCTCCCAGGTATCTATCTGTGCCTTCTGGAGCTTACCACTGAAGTCCACATACACAGTCTTCCACTCCGTGAATATCTCGTAAGCAGTCCATCCACCCTCACGATGACCATTGCCTGTATGCTTCACACCACCAAAGGGCAGATGGGTCTCTGCTCCAATCGTGGGTGCGTTTATGTATGTGATCCCCGCCTCCAGTTCCTCAATTGCCCTCATGGCCTCCACTATGTCCCTCGTGTAAATAGAGGATGAGAGGCCATACCTCGTATTGTTGGCAACCGCAATGGCCTCTTCAAAGGAACTTACCTTGAAGACAGAAAGCACAGGCCCAAATATTTCGTCCTGGGCAATCGTCATGTCCGGTGTGACTCCTGTGAATACAGTGGGCTCAAAGAACCATCCTTTTGCATACTCACCGTCTGTTAGCCTGTTGCCTCCAAGCTCCAGGTGAGCACCCTCGTTTTTACCGATTTCAACATATTTCATGATCTTCTTGAGCTGACTTTCGTTGATCACGGGACCCACTTCAACTGATTCGTCAAGTCCATAACCGATCTTGAGATTTTTTGCCCTTTCAAGGAATTTGTGCATAAACTCGTCGTAAATCTTTTCGTGGAGAATAAGTCTGGATGTGGCAGTACATCTCTGGCCGGTTGTGCCGTAGGCTCCCCAGAGAGCTCCATCCACGGCAAGGTCGATATCTGCACTCCACATCACGATCTGGGGATTCTTCCCTCCAAGCTCAAGAGAAATCTTCTTGAGTTGCTTTCCTGCAACCTCAGCAATCCTCATACCGGTCTCAGAAGAACCGGTGAAGGAAATTCCCACTATGTCAGGATGGGTGAGCAGGGCCTCACCCACGACGCTTCCACTACCAAAGACGAGGTTTAGAACTCCAGGGGGAAGACCGGCGTCAACGAGTGCCTTTACGAACTCGTAAGCGACGGCAGGGGCGTCTGAAGGGGGTTTAAAAACCACGGTATTACCGGCAAGTATGGCAGGAAAGATCTTCCAGGAAGGAAGAGCTGAGGGGAAATTCCAGGGCGTTATGATTGCCCACACACCCATGGGCTGCCTGAATGTAAGTGCGAACTTGTTGGGAAGCTCGCTCGGGGTATTCATAGAAAACAGCCTTCTACCTTCACCAAATGCATAGAATCCCGTGTCAATTGCTTCCTGAACATCTCCTCTGGCCTCTTTGATAACCTTTCCCATCTCCCTGGTCATGAGTCTGGCGATCTCTTCTTTCCTCTCAAGCAGGATCTCCGCTGCTCTTCTGAGTATCTCAGCCCTCTTCGGGACAGGCACCTTCTTCCATTTGGGATATGTCTCCTTTGCCGCTCTTACCGCATCTTCCACATCCTCTTTTGTAGAGAGCGGAAAGGTTCCCACCACATCGTCCCAGTTGGCAGGATTTCTGTCCTCAAATCTCCTGCCATCTCTGGAATCCCGCCACTCTCCGTTGATGTAGTTCTTGTAATCCTTCGTCTCTGACATACTTCTCCTCCTTTTGCGTTTAACTATAATTAAATCCTGCACAATATGTCAACGATCGTAAGTTTAATCAGAATTTTCGAATTTTTATAAGTTTTATCCCGCTCACCTTCACAGAGTCAGAAAAGATCCTTTCGCCTCCAATTGCGATTTTGACCGGGTAAACACCAGGGTCAACTTCGGTGTAAGAAGCAAGGATAGTGGCTGGTAAGGTTGACCACTCTCTCGTATCCGCCCTCTCTGTACTGAAATTCAGGATGTTGAGAAGAATTCCCACGGCTTCACCCAGTTCAGACGATTTTTTCTTGAGTTCTTTTTCTATCTTTTTTTCCAGTGCACCCTTGACCGTTGCCCGAAGTGCCGACTTTCCAATTATCCTCATCATCCTGTCCCTGAGATTCTTTTTCGCTATCTTATAAATGGGCTCCACCTCGTGAAAATCGAGGTGCTTTCTACCGACTCTGGCATCTATATGCGGCACCAAGATCTCGGTATCCGGGAAATAGGGAAAGGCAATTTTTCTGTACTTCCATACACCCTTCCTGTTTCTGTAGGAAAACACCAGCGAACCTTCCCTTTTTTCAGGAATAAAACCGTATTCGAGCACAACGATAAGAACACTCCTGTCAGGTGAAACCTCTACCGTATCAAGCTCCTCTCTGTATCTCTCAATACCGGAGATCAGCTGAACCCTCTTTATGGCCTTCAGAACGAAAGGAGGTACGCTGGTTCCGTAGTTCTGTGAGTAGTTATTTTTAAATGTGGTGTAAGCCTTTTCGTAGGAAATGAGTGCGTCGTCATACTCCCCCGAGATCTCGTGAAAAACACCTGATACGAATTCCATAAAGGCGTCATCCCGGTATGTATTTTTTCGCTCATAAAGGTCATTTAGGTATTTGAGCTTTTCATCAACCTTTCTTGCCTCCACAAGAGCTTCCTGAATGTCATCAAGATAGTAATAGTTGAATGCCTTGTAGTAGTTGATCAAAACATCCTCGTAGTCCTCGCCCCTGTAGGATTTGATGTTTTCACTTGTAAGGAGTGCACCTGCCTCCTTTGAAAGTGACCTCGTATAAAGCTCTTCTCTGAGATTTTC